>NSIH01000033.1 GCA_002737315.1 Flavobacteriales bacterium | reverse complement strand
CTTTTTAAGGCCAACGACTCGATTTGGGCGCCAAGGCAAGATAACCAGTGGTCGCACTCCCTGAAGTTTGGACTCAAGGCTTGGAAGGGCGCAAAATTCACCCTGAGCAACCAGCACTCCCTGAACATCAACCAAAACACGCGGAGCTTGCAGATTGTGGGGCTCGACGCGCTGCTCACCCCCGGATACCAATACATACGAAGCAAGGATTTGGATCGTGCAACCACCTACACCCACCATTCCAACCTGACCGCACTTGGATTTCAGCAGATTTTTGGACCAAAATGGGGCTTGAGCCTCAACGCAGGCCGGCTCTTCACCAACCTAAGGGCGGATGCCAACGGGCGACCCTTTCGCCAAGAAACGGTTGATGAAATTTTGGATGAAGCCAATATAGCCTCCTACCCGATAAGTGTGTTTAACCCTGGCGACCCCTCGGGTACTGTGTACATCAGGCCTGGGGACGGACTTTACAACAACGGCGGCATTGCCCCAACCTGGCACGACCACTACGTAGAGGAGTACACCCTGCGGATTAAGGCAAACTACTATCCCGAGGGCGGAATTCACAAAATTGCCCTGGGAACCGAAAACCAATGGAACGAATTCCAGTGGGTTGACGTGACCGCTCCATGGGTGGGTGCTCCCATCAAACTCAACGACAGTACCTCGACTGAATCGATTTCTATTGGTTCATCCAACGACATTTGGAAGGCTCGGCCCCGAGAACTCGGAGCCTTCGTCGAGGACCGAATTACCTACAAGGGGCTGCAGGCAACCTTGGGTTTGCGCATGAACATGTGGGCTCCCGGAACCTTTGCGGACCAAGCCATTGCCGATCCAAACTCGCCCGTAGTCGATGCCGTCAGGGCTGACTACCTCGACAAAACCATAGGTATGGCAGGGCTTCGATGGAAGGCACGTTTGCTGCCGCGCCTCGACGTGACCTTCCCGGTGACGCCCAACCATGTGCTCTACTTCAACTACGGCCACAGCATGCGTCTCCCGCATCCGCGCTTTCTTTATGCCGGGCTCGACCCGATTTACCAAGACCGCAGTTTCTTGAGCTTTCTGGGCAACCCCAACCTCGACCCCGAAGTCAACGTGGCCTATGAGGTGGGCTATAAGGCGGCATTCAGCCGGTCTTTTGGAGCAACCTTTGGGGCCTACAACTCCAACCGATTTGACTACATCGTTTCGCGGCGGGTTTTTGTTACCGATGCTACGGGCCGGCCGGTTACCAAGACCATGTACATCAACCAAGACTATGCCCGCATTCAGGGCGTAGAGTTGGGCATCGAATGGCAACTCAATCCTTGGACCCGTTGGGTAGCCAATGCTTCGCTTCAGTCCGCTCGGGGCAAATCCAACAGCGCAAGAGAGTCCGCCCTGCAAATTGAGCAGACCGGTGAGGTTCCGCTCAGCCGAGAGCAGTTCCTGGCCTGGGATCGCCCTTGGAACATAAATTCCAGCTGGTTCTTTCAGGCCGATACCTCCCTTCGCATTGGCGGAATTTCCCTGCGCGGCTTGGGCGGATTTTTGCAGTACCGCGGCTCTGCCGGGTACCGATACACTCCCCAGGAGTTAGTGGGAACCAATGACTTAGGTCGCCCCCAGTACGCCATTAAGGTGAACGAATTTCTCACTGAAGTCGGCGCCACCTGGCACAGTTGGGACGCGCGCCTGACCTATGACCTGGCAAGCAAAAATGGACGTGGGATTCAGTTTTCGCTCGAAGTGCTCAACGTTTTAAACCGATTGAACTCGCAAATCATCAACCCCGTTACCGGACGCGCCTACCAGTATGGCGACGACGTGCCCAACACCTGGCGCGACCCCAGGCCGGAGTACAACGGACCGCAGGAACGCGGCCTCGATCCCCGAGATCCTTCGCGGTTTAGTCCGCCCCGTCAAATCCTCTTTGGCCTCCAGTTCAAGCTATGATCGCGCGTACCGCCCTTTTGGTTTTGGCCATGGCCGCAAGCCCAGCAATCGCGCAGTGGCTGCCCAGCTATGGAGGCGAGCGAGCCGGTCAGGCATCCTACAGTTTTCTTAAATCTGACTACCATGTAGGCTCGTCGGGCATGGGCTCTGTGGGCAGTGTGCTGGGCGGAGACGCCCGAAGCATGGGCTACAACCCCGCAGGATTGGCGCAAACTAAGGGACTGAGTATGGCCTTTACCAGCCTTGGCAGCGGGAGCGGACTCGAGCAGGGTTCCGCCTTTGTGGCCGGCAAGGTTCGCCAGCGCAGCGCAGCTTGGGGAATCGGCATTCAACGGCTGCAAACGGGTGCCTACCAGGAGCGCACGGAATTCCGCCCACAGGGCACTGGTAGGCTGCTTTATGACGCCCAAACCGCCTTTTTGCTCACCTACTCCCAGCAGCTTACCGAGCAGTTTCAAATGGGCCTAACGCTTAAAGCGCTCAACGAAACCTACAGCGCCGGCTACACCGGCTGGGGTGCCGCCGCAGACATTGGATTCCAGTACCATCTGCGCGAGGAGGGATTGCGTTTTGCCGTGGTCCTGCGCAATTTTGGCGCTCCAGTTTCGCTGCAGGGTTCCAACTGGGCGGTGGGCTACAACCGCGACTCCCTGTCATCGCTCGAGTCGGCAAACCTGCCCACCGAGTTTGCCATCGGAATACACCTTAGAGCCTATCAGCGCGGCAAGCACCACCTCGACCTGGCTGCTCAGCTCGTGCACCCCAGCGACAACGCCGAGAACTACCGAGTTGGAATGGAGTACCGCTTCGCCGACCAGCTCTTTGTGCGCAGCGGAATCATGCTCAATCAAGCGGGTCAGCCCTTCCCGACCATGGGTCTGGGCTTTGCGCAAAAACTGGGATCGACCCTTGCCTTGCTGGACTTCAGCGTTCAGCCTACCGCCGGCATGGGCAGCTGGACCGCAATCGGACTCACCCTTCAACCCCAAACCTTCAAAGCTCCATGAAGCACAAACTGATCCTGATCGCAGTGGCTGCCGCGCTGAGCGGATGCGAAGACTACTTTGGGTCCAAAACCGACCTGGACTTTATCGAGGTACCCAACTACGGCATCCGCGAAATTGCCTATGTTCCCATTCAGCCTGCCTTCACAGGATTTGTGCACCCCACCGACCTCTGTATCGGCTTCGACGAACTCCTCTACGTCGTGGACGCCGGGACCGAAGAAATCATTTGCCTCAACGAGTCTGGTGCCGAGCAAGGGCGGTTTACCGTGCCCGGTGTCAAGTCGGTCCGCCAAGACCGCCGTCTGGACCTCATTGCCATCGGAACCCACGACAGCACCATCAACGGGGTTGCCTACACGCTTCCGGCTATTTACCGCATCAAGCAAACCTCTGGCAACGACTACGGCCTGGACTATGCCCGCATCAGCAATAAAATTGTTCATCCGTTTTACTTTAAATCCACTTTTTCAACGGGCGACGCCAACGCGGAATTTGGTCAAATTGGGGTCCTCGCTAGTGCCAACCCCTCCCTCAATAACCGCTTCTACGTGACCCGCCGTGGTTCGATAGCCAACAATGCCAACCAAGGTCCGGACCAGGCTGTGGTGCTCTTTGACGCGCAGGACCAGTACCTGTCTCCCGTCAGCGTGACTACCGCGGCAGGACTCTTCACCAACTACTTCAAGCAGCCTCAAGGCATGGTGAGCTTTGCGCAACCCCCTCAGTTCACGGCAAGAGCCGGCGACGACTTCTGGTTCACCTCCTTAGACGAAAATCAAGAAATCCGCGTGCAGCAAATTAACCTGGTCGAAACCCCCTTTGGCGCCGACTACAAACCGGGAGTTGCCCTGCCTAACCCTGACCGGGCTGACCGATGGATTGGCCAACCAGGCCTGTTTGAACGCCCTGTGGGAATGACCATGGCTGGCGACCAAACTCGCTACCTCTTTGTGGTCGATGAGGCCAAAGACTCCCTGTTCCAGTTTACCGCCAACGGACTCGAAGGAATTCCACCACCCCCCGCAAGCGGAGCCACTCGCTACGCTAAGGTTTCTTTTGGCGGCACCGGCACCGGCCCCATGCAGTTCAACGGCCCCGTCGCGGTGGGCTACTGGCGCAGCATTCTCTACGTAGTCGATGCGGGCAACGGCAGAGTGAGTCGATTTAAAAACACCTTGGACTTTGAATAACCTGAGCATAACATATTCTCAAACCAATTAGAATACCTTTACTACTGCAATTTTACCCACCCCATTATGAAGCAATTTCTAGCCTTTTTCGCTGCAATTTTTACCCTTGCTGCATCCGCCACCAACCACCAGGTTCAGGTCGGATCCAACTTTTATAATCCCTCAAGCCTGACTGTTGCGATTGGCGATACCGTAACCTGGACCCAGGTGAGCGGCGCGCACAACGTCAACGGCAGCCTGTCTACCTTCCCGAGCAACCCGGCGGGCTTCTCCAGTGGCTCAGTAGCTGGCGGAACCTGGACCTACAGCTTTCAATTCAACCTTGCAGGCCTCTATAACTACCAATGCGACCCGCACATCCCGTCCATGGTGGGTACCGTGACCGTGACTGCCGGCAGCCAGAGCATCCAAGCGGGAAGCTACACGTTTGGCTCGACCGGTAACGTAACCAGCTTCGCTTACAATGGACCAGCCTTAACCGGGCTCACCGCAAGCGCACTCACAAAGAGTGGATTCACCTCGACCGCCGGAACCAACGGCTTCCGCGGCAATGACTGGCCGCTCGGCGCAACCAACAGCAGCAACACTTTTACGGGCACGATTGACCCGACTAAGTACATCGAATTCACGCTTACCGCTGCCACTGGGCAAACCTTTTCAAACCCCAAGGTGCGTTTTGACCTTTACCGTAGTTCTACTGGACCCCGTCAATGGGCATGGCGCTCGAGCTTAAACAACTTTGCGAGCAACATCGCCATTGACTCCCTCGCAACCGGAGTAACCGCGACCAACGGTGAAATGACGATGACCGACATTTCTCAAACGAATGCCGACAATGTCTTCCAGCTCACGCAAAGCAACTTGACTACCGTCACCTTCCGTCTTTATGGCTTCAATGCCGAGGCTGCTACGGGAACGGGTGGTCTTCAAACCGCCCTTGAATTTTTTGTAACTACTGCCGGCTCAGGCGGCGGTGGCGGTGGTGGCGGCGGTGGCACTACGGGTCCCCTAGTCCGCACTATTGGCAGCATCCGTGGAGTCAATAGCGACGGCGTTGCAGATTCCCTCGCTGCGGTGGTTCGACTGCGCGGAGTCGTGAGATCCATTGACTTTCGTGCTGCAGGCTACTCCTTTCACCTGCAAGACGCCACCGGCGGAATTGTAGTGTTTCGCAGTGCCGACTTGAGCAACTACACGAGCCCACTCCGAGGCGATTCGCTTGAAGTTTTTGGCGTCCTTGGTCAGTATAATGGCCTCCTTCAAATGGTGCCCGATACTATTCAACTAAGGGCCCAAAACCGCCCTCTGCCCATTCCCTTGGTCGTCACCTCGCTAACGGAAGCCAACGAGGGCAAGATTGTGCGTATGAACGGACTGACCGTTACCACCTGGCCAAGCACTTGGACTGGTACCGGACAAAACATCACCTTGAGCGACGGAACAAATTCTATTGCGATGCGTGTGGTTCCGCTCTCTGGGGTATGGAATCGTCCCCAGCCAACGGGCACGATCAACGTCATTGGCGGACTCCAGCAGTTTGACAATACGCTGCCCTACACGAGCGGATACCAAATTTTTCCCCGCGATACCAACGATATTATACCCGTAGTAGCAGTCATTCCCACGATCCGCTTTGTAGGCAGCAGCGCAACCAAGCTCGAGGGTACGGTAACTCAAACGGTTAAAATGTATGTGCAGCCCCATTTGATGATGGCTGGCAGCGTAAGCCTATCGGCCACCGCGGGCACAGGATTTGTCTTTGGCTCCGACGCCACCACGACTCCGGCCCTGAGTGCAGGTACTTTGACCATACCGGTCCCGAGCATGACCGATACCGTGAGCTTCACGATCAACGTACTCGACGACAACCTCATCGAAGGCCCTGAAAGCGCCGTATTCGCCATCGCCTCGGCGAGCACTGGCCTCAGCATTGGTGCACCAAATTCCTTCACCTTCACCATTGCCGACAACGACGTGTTTATTCCGACCTACACCCTGCCTCAGGTTAAGGGAGTAAATGCCCAATTTTTGCCGGACTCCTCGGGTAAAATGTGTAAACTAGTGGGTACGGTACTTGGCGGCAACACCCAAACTTTTGCCACCACCGGCAACGTTGCCTTTACCATTCACGACGGCAGCGTCGGATTTGGCCTTTTTGGAGCAGGCACTAAAAACCTCGGATACACGGTTAACGAAGGCGATGTCATTCGCGTTATTGGGGTAATTGGCCACTTCAACGGTTTGGCGCAAATCAACGCCGACTCCATCGTGGTTATTAGCACCAACGGCGCCCTTCCGAGCCCTGTGGTCATTACTGATATGAGTGAATCTACCGAGAGCCAGTTGATTCGCATGAACAACGTCTACGTCATAAACGCTGCGCAGTGGACCAACGCGGGGTCTGGTTTTTCGGTGAACGTTACCAACGGACCCGACACGATTCAATTGCGAATCGACGCCGACGTTTCTGACGTGTACAACGCACCCTGCCCGGTGGGCACCTTTGATGTGGTCGGTATTGGCGGTCAGTTCGACAACAGCGCCCCGCACAACAGCGGATACCAGTTTCTACCGCGTCGCTTGGCCGACTTCATCTTCCCGATACCGGTGACCTACGACCTGGCTATCACCGAAATCATGGCCAGTTCCAACGACCCCAACACGAGCATTAACGACGACTGGTTCGAAATCACGAACTACGGATCCAGTGCTGTTGACCTCGGCGGCTTCAGCTGGGACGATAATTCTTGGCTGCCTGGAACGGTAGTGTTCCCGTCCATGGTGATTGCCCCGGGTGAAGCCATTGTTGTCGCCCAAATCGATTCGGTGAACGAGCCAGCCTTCCGCACCGCGTGGAACCTCGGTCCATGGGTGCAGGTCTTGGTCAACGAAGACTTTACCATTGGCCAACCAGGATTCAGTTCCAGCGGAGACGGAGTGGCACTCTTTGATACCTCTTCAACGCCCATCGAAATATGCCGCGCGGAATTCAGCCTCGCTCTTGCAGGATTCAGTGTAGAATTTGACACAGCCTGCACCTATTTGGGCAATTCCAGCGTTGGAGTTCGGGGCGCCTATGCCTCCACAGGATCCGACGTTGGTTCTCCCGGAAACCAAAGCATTGGATTCTCTGAAAATTCGCTCCGCGTTGGTTTTAGCCCCAATCCAACCAGCGGACTAGTAGCTATTCGCATGCCTTCGGTGGGCGAGTACCACATTGTCCTACGAAATTTGAACGGTCAAATTCTTGTAAACCAGTTCGTTAATGCAGACCATGCAGAAATTAACCTAAGCGGACTCGCTCGTGGCATGTACCTTGTAGATGTTATTAGTGAAGCCGGCCACGCAATCGAACGCATTGTGCGGAACTAAGGCAACCTTCGAAGTTCAAACTGTTCTGAACCGCTCCCGATGGGGGCGGTTCTTATTTAAGCCCGTTACCCTTGCTAATTATTTAGGCCTTCGTATATTCGCACTCCTTAACGCGAAAGTAGCTCAGTTGGTAGAGCACGACCTTGCCAAGGTCGGGGTCGCGGGTTCGAATCCCGTCTTTCGCTCCAAAACAAACCCGTTGGTCCGCCAGCGGGTTTTTTTGCTTCTGCAAAGCACCATCAAGAACACCACGGTATCTGACTAAGGTCAAGGCCCATGCTGCCTTTACCCCGTGGCCCTAGAGTTTGCGGTATCGGCGGCAAGCCTCCCAAAGTACTGCTCCGCCGCAGACACTCACGTTTAAAGAGTGCTTGAGGCCATACTGAGGAACTTCGATTGCTCCGTCGCAAAGGGCTAGGGTCTCGGGCTCGACCCCCGTGACTTCGTTGCCAAAAATCAGGACGATTCCGGCCTCGGGACAGGGCATCTCGGCCAAAGAGATGGACGAATCCGCCTGCTCCACGGCATAAACCGCCATGCCGGCGGCACGTGCAGCAGCGACTGCTTCGACTGCGGACTCCAATCCGCGCCAGGGTACCGTCTCGGTAGAACCCAGGGCAACCTTGTCGAGCTGAAGGTGCGGAGGGCGGCAAGTGTAGCCGCTTAGCCACAGTTCGGAGAGCCCAAAGGCGTCCGCACTGCGAAAAAACGAACCCACATTATGTGCGCTGCGCAGGTTTTCAAGCAAGACCACCACGGGAATGCGGTCCGTAGGCAGGGCGACGCGTTCCGCGTGAATTTCATCGGTTAGCCGTTTACGCATGGTTATCTTAGCATTCTCGACCCAAAGGTAGGGCCGCGCTATGGCAACAAAGACCTCAGAAACCCCCTTAATGACCCAGTACAATGCCCTCAAGGCCGAGTACCCTGAGGCCCTTTTGCTGTTTCGCGTGGGCGACTTCTATGAAACCTTTGGCGATGACGCCGTGGCTGCGTCCAAAGCGCTCGATATTGTTCTTACTAAACGGGCCAACGGAGCCGCCTCGTCAATACCCTTGGCGGGCTTCCCGCACCATTCCCTCGATGCCTACATGCCTCGGCTGGTAAGGGCGGGCTTTAAGGTGGCTATTTGCGAACAGCTCGAGGATCCCAAGACGGTTAAGGGAATTGTCAAGCGTGGCGTCACCGAACTCGTTACCCCCGGAATTGCCCACCACGAGACCCTACTGCAGGCCAAGCGCAATAACTTTTTGGCCGCGCTGCACGCCGACGGCCCCACCATTGGCCTTGCCCTGGTCGACGTTTCGACCGGCGAGTGCTTCGCGGCTGAGGGACCCTTGAGCGAAATCGATCCCTGGCTGCAGTCCTTTAGGCCCAGTGAAGTGGTTTTTAACCGCAGGGCAGACCGCGACGACCTCAAGAGGCTCATGGGCAACGCAGTCCCCAGCGGCCTCGAGGATTGGGTCTTTGCCAAAGAATTTGCCACGCGCAGCCTCACCGAGCATTTTGGCACCTCCTCCCTCAAGGGTTTTGGCTTGGACGATGCTCCATGCGCCGTAATCGCGTCGGGGGCCTTGCTGCACTACCTGCGGCAGGCAGTCTACGCCAACTGGAGTCACTTGGAACGCATTCAACGCCTTCGCCCGGCCACCCACCTTTGGATGGATGGGTTCACAGCGCGGAATCTTGAACTTTTTGGCTCCGCCCAGCCCGGCGGACTTGGACTCGTGGACGTGCTCGATCGCACCGCCAACCCCATGGGCGCAAGGCTTTTGCGTCGCTGGCTGGCCATGCCCCTGCTGGACCCCGATGCTCTAAAATCCCGGCACGATGCCGTGGCTTGGGCCCTTGACCAGCAGGAACCTGCTCAGCGCAGTGCGGCCGTTCTCGGCGAGCTTCCTGACCTTGAGCGCATGGCAACCCGGCTGGCAACCGGACGACTAGGGCCTCGCGACCTGAAAGCCCTGGCGCACTGCGTGGGTCGAATCAACGAGCTGGCATCGGAACTCAATGGCGCAGAACCCCTGCACCACCTGCTCGAGGCCCTGGATCCCTTGACCGACTGGTGCCAAATGATTCAGTCCACCCTTAGCGAGAATCCGCCCGCCTTGCTGGTCAAAGGCGGAGCCATTGCCGTCGGGGTCAACGCCGACTTGGACCGCTACCGATCCCTCAAGCAGGACGCCCGCGGGCTGCTTGAAGCAATACTCCATTCCGAGTCCGAGCGCAGCGGAATACCCTCGCTCAAGCTGGACTTCAACAGCGTTTTTGGCTACTACCTCGAAGTGCGCAACAGCCATAAGGACCGCGTTCCGCAGGACTGGATTCGCAAGCAAACCCTCGTGAATGCCGAGCGCTACATCACCCCAGAGCTCAAGGAGCAAGAAGAGGGAATCCTTCAGGCCGGCGAACGCATCGGCAGCCTCGAAGCACAAATTTTTGCGGAACTCCTCAGCCGTGCGCAAAAAGAGCTGCCGGCGCTGCTGCGCAACGCTAGAGCGATGGCCGAGCTCGACGTGCTCCTGAATTTTGCGCTTTTGGCCCGCCGCCACCGCTGGGTGCGCCCAACCTTTGGAGTAAATCCGCCGCAAAGCAAGACCAAAGGGAACCAACCGTCTGACCCGAGCCCCATGACCTGGAAGGTTCGTGCCGGCCGGCACCCCGTAATCGAAAGCAGCCTGCCCGAAGACCGGCCCTACATCGCCAACGACGTGCACCTTAGCAGCGACGGCGAACGCATTTGGATCCTCACCGGCCCAAACATGTCGGGCAAATCCGCGCTGCTGCGGCAGACCGCCCTGCAGGCCGTGATGGCGCAAATCGGCTGCTTCGTGGCTGCCGACCAGGCCGAGCTGCCCTTGCTGGACCGCATCTTCGTGCGTGTTGGTGCCAGCGACAACCTCAGCGGAGGCGAATCCACCTTTATGGTCGAAATGGCCGAAACGGCATCCATCCTCAACGGTCTCACCTCGCGAAGCCTGGTCCTGCTCGACGAGATTGGGCGCGGAACCGCCACCTACGACGGACTCAGTATCGCCCAAGCCATTGCGGAATTTGTGCACGATCATCCGCACAAGCCCCTGGTACTCTTTGCCACCCACTACCACGAGCTCAATGACTTGGCCAAGGACTACCCGGGCATTGCCAACCGCCACGTGCGCATCAAGGAGGTCGACGGCCGCATTGTTTTTTTGCGGACCCTTGCCGAGGGCGGAACCTCGCACTCCTTTGGCATCGAAGTCGCCCGCATGGCAGGTATGCCCCCCAGTGTGGTGCTTCGCGCGCACTCCCTTTTGAGCGCACTGGAACAAGCTGCCGACCGAGAAAAATCCGCAAAAAGTTCCGACTCGAGCGGCCTTCAGCTCTCCTTCATTCAGTGGGAAGACCCCAAGGCCCAAACCTGGCAAAGCGAGCTCGCAGAACTCGACCCCAACACCATTGCTCCGATGGACGCGCTCCTGCTCCTTCAGCGTTGGAAGAAGGAATTCGGCTCCTAAGGCGGAGCGGGGTCCGCTTAATTTTTTTGCTAATAAAAAAGCCCGACCATGCGGCCGGGCTTCCTTCCTCCTAAAAGAGGCTAAACTATCTGATCACCACAAACTCCACGCGGCGGTTGTGCTGGTTCTTTTTAGAAATGGGATCGTTCTCTCCCTTGCTTACCAAGTCAAAGCGCGACTCGGGCAGGCTGTAGGTAGTGGTTAGCACTCTCAAAACCGCCTTGGCACGGCGCTCTCCTACCTTGAGGTTGGTCTTCTCTGAACCAGTCTTGTCGGCATGACCAATGATTTGCAGGCGAAGACTTGGGTTAGCCTTGACCATCTTGGCGACTACGGCCAGCTTGGCCTCTTCGTCTGCCGAAACGGTAATGCTGTTGGTGGCAAACAGAACCTCGGGAATAAATGCACTCGCTACGGCAGAAGACAGGCCTCCGCTAACGTCTATGCGCTTACCCTGCCAGTTAACCAACGAACCCGCTGGAGTGTTGGGCTCCCTGTCTTTAGAGTCTGCAATTCCGTCGCCGTCGCTGTCTAACTCCGCACCGCTAGCGTCGGTACGGGCACCTCGTTGACCAAACGGATCAACATCCAGTTCTTGACGCATTCCGTCGCCGTCTAAATCAAGGGCGCGACCAGAACCGTCAATCATTGCTCCCTTGGGAGTGTTGGGCTCTAAGTCGAAGGCATCTGAAACGCCGTCTCCGTCGCCATCTCTCTGAACTTTGGCTAGGTCACCCTTTAGCGATGCTACTTGGGTTTCTAGATCCTTAACGCCGCACGAGGCCAAAATCATGGTGCTTGCTGCTAAAACGAAGTACTTCATAACAAATTAGTTTAAATCCGTCACCAAATGTACAAAATTTTGGTCGCTGCAAGCACTCAAAAGTTCACTTACCGGTCGGCCTGAATCGTCGGCAACCCAGTCGCTCCAATGCTCCGCAAGGGGCTGGAGCACAAACCTGCGCTGAGGCATTCTCGGATGCGGCAGCTGGAGCCTGGGGTCAACCAAGTTCAAAAAAGGCGATGCCAACAGCAGGTCAATGTCGATGCGGCGGCTCTCGTAGCGCGGAGCGTCCGCACTGCGCACGCGACCCAAAAGACGCTCTGTTTCAAGACAGAATTCCAGCAGGGCTAAAGGATCGCCGATCCATTCTACCTCGAGCACCTGGTTGACAAAGTCCGGACCCTCAAAACCCCACGCAGCAGTGCGCCAAAAGCTCCCGGCTCGCAGAATCGGTGTTTTTGCGCTTAATGCACGGCCGGCCTCCGACAGAACTTTGATGGCGTCTTCGCTGTTGCTTCCTAGCAAGAGCAGGACCTTTAGTACCTTTGTATTCACAATTTTAACGGGCTCAAGCCCTAGCACAAAGAAACACATGAAGCAGTTTTTTGGAGCCCTACTCGGGTCAATCGTCGGACTTTTTTTGCTGCTGGCCCTACTCGTTGGTCTGGCTATCGGCGCCGCATCAAGCAGCGACGAAGCAGCTATCACCTTGAACGATAAGACCGTAGTCCACATCGAACTCAGCGGCACCCTTAACGAGCAGCCAGACGAAGTCGACCAATTTTTGGCAACGGTTCTTGATGAGGCCCCTGCCCTATCGCTTTATGAGCTTCTTGAAGTGATTCGCCGAGCAAGCGAGAGCAAGGGTAAAGTGACGGTCCTCTGGCTCGAGCTCGGCGCGGTTGACGCAAGCTGGGCGGCGCTGACGGAACTTCGTGCTGCCCTGGCCGAAGCGCAAAAATCCGGCCTTAAGGTGGTGGCCACCAGCAAGGGATACGATCCTAAATCCTACTACTTGGCTAGTGTGGCCAAAAAAATATACCTCGCACCAGCAGGGAGCGTCATTTTAAACGGTTTAAGTGCCAGCCCACTCTATTTCAAGGGTGCCTTAGACAAGCTAGGGGTCAAGGCCCACCTCGTGCGAGGGTCTGATAATGCCTTTAAGAGTGCCGGCGAGCCCTTTATCGCAGACCAAATGTCAGAGGCTAACAAGATGCAGTACACGCAATTGCTCGGTGAATTATGGGGTGAAATTGAGACCTCGGTACGGGCGAGCCGCAGTGCCGTCAGCGACAGCATGTGGACTCAGGTGCTCAACAAAGAGCCTTTGGTTACCGCCGAGCGTGCCCTTGCGCTGGGTCTGGTCGATGCGCTGGAATACCCCGATCAATTCAATCTTGAGGACTGGGGTGGCAGCGAAGATGGGCTCATTTCGGCCTCGGACTATGCCAGCCTTGCCACAGAAGAGACGGGCAGCGGGGTCATTGCGGTGGTTTTTGCCGAGGGCGACATTGTGGACGGTTCTGATGCCAATGCGGTGGCGGACTATGATTTTACCGAAACGGTGGAGGACCTGCTCGAGCGCAGCGAAGTGAAGGGTGTCGTGCTGCGAATTAATAGCCCGGGCGGGTCGGCCTTGGCGTCTGACGAGATTCACCGCGGCGTGATTAGGCTGACGGAGGCCTTCCCGGTGGTGGTTTCTATGGGCGGAGCCGCCGCGAGCGGCGGCTACTACATGGCCGCTCCGGCCAACGAGATTTGGGCCCAGCCGACTACGATTACGGGTTCCATCGGGGTTTTTGGTTTGCTCTTTAGCGGCGAAGACCTTTTGAACGACAAGCTTGGCATCCGGAGCCAGCCCGTCGCGACGCATCCTTTTGCGAACTTCCCTTCGTTGGACCGGAGCCCGAGCGACCAAGAGCTCGCGCTGGTGCAGCTCTCGGTGGACCGCACCTACGCACGGTTTAAGGAGGTTGTGGTCAAGGGGCGCCGCCTTGAGGCGAGCGTGGTGGATTCGATTGCACGCGGGCGAGTTTATACGGGCTTCCGGGCCAAGGAGCTCGGGCTGGTCGACGCGCTGGGAGGCATGCAGGACGCTATGGCATCCTGCGCCAAGTTGGCTAAGCTCAAGGACTACCGCGTGGAACTCTTCCCAAAAAATGACGAGCCTTGGAAGCAGGTGCTGCGCGATTTTGGCGTCAGCCTGCGCAGTGCCAGCCTGGGCATGCAGCTCGAGGCCCAACTCGAGCAAGTCCGCGCTAAAATTCAAACCTTTGGCGGAATCCAAGCCCGCGAAACCCTAATTTTATAAGTATGACCGCGTATCAAGAGCCCGATGAAGGTCCGCTAGAGGGCCGAAACCTTGCAGTGTACATGGGGCTCGGAGCCCTTTTTATCGCGGCCCTTGTGGTGTGCAACTTGGTCTCCAACAAGTTTATCGAGATCGACCTGGGATTTAAAACCTTCGTTATCTCCGTCGGAATCCTGCCCTACCCTTTGACTTTTTTGGTCACCGACCTCTTGAGCGAATTTTATGGCAAACGTCGCACCGACTACGTAGTATTTAGCGGATTCGCCGCACTCCTGCTGGTTTTGATCGTTATCTGGCTTGGCGGACTCTTCCCGGCGCTGCCCTTCTCTACAGTCAACGACCAAGCCTACGACGTGGTTTTTGGCAACTCCGTGAGGGTAATTGTAGCCTCCATGGCCGCTTATATTGTGGCACAGTTGGTGGACGTTCGGCTCTTTCACTTCTGGAAGCGGGTTACCCGCGGCAAGCACCTCTGGGTACGAAACAACTTCTCCACTATGCTTTCGCAGGGCGTCGACAGTATTTTGGTAATTCTGATTCTCTTTGTTGGAGTTCTGCCCAACGGTACCATGATTCAGTACATGGCCGATGCCTGGCTCTTTAAAATTCTGATGGCGGCCTTAGACACGCCCTTCATGTACCTGGGGGTTTGGGCCTACCGCAAATTCGTTAAGGCTTAGAGCCTCAGTTTTTAACAGGATATGCCTATAAATAAGCCCTCGTGCGAACGAAGGTTGATGGCTCGACCGTCGGTAAAGGCCAGGTATTGCCCCCTTTGACCCGCGAGCACGGCCTCTATTTCGTCGCCGTGGTTGTTGAATTTAACCGACTTGGCCTTAAACCCCGGAGCGAGGGACCATTGGGCCTGGTGCTTAACGCCCTCGGTGACGGCAAAACGCTTTAAGTCCGACGGTATGGCCGCTAGGGCAACGCCGATGGCCGCAGAAAAGTCCGCGTCAAAGGTTTCGCCGGCAAGCATCCTGCGCCAGTCGGTTTTGTCGCTAAAGTGCTCCTTGAGCGCCACTTCGATCAGGCCTGCTTCGTAGCGATTGTCGGTTATGGCAATAACCTGCGCACGGCTGGCGCCTTGGTCCAGCCAACGCGTGACCTGTTGGCGGGTGCGGGTCACCCCAACCTTCACTCCGCCCGAATCAGCCAGATACACCGAGTGCGGCTGAAGCTGGAGGGCTCGCTCAAACTCCAGATCTCGGTCCGCAATGCCCAAATGGGCCGTTGATAGCTCCGGTCGAACTATGCTTTGGCCGGCCATCGGACTCTCAAAAAAGCACTTGCGGCATAGGCCCTGAGCCTGGAGCGACGAGAAAATTCCGCTGCAGGACTGGCACTCGGCCATTCCCGGCCATTGAAGACGCACTTTCTTGCCAATCAGCGTATTAATATCCACCAAATGGCGCCCAATCGGCACAAAGGCACGAACCGACGGCTCGGCAACCGACAAAATAATTTTACGCAGTGGGGCGGCGGACCAAGTGAAGTTCATCTGTACTACCTTTTGTGAACCAAAGGTACCCCAACGCATGGCCTTCTCGCCGATAACCGACCTCGTGAACTGGCGCCTCAGCAGCCGGATTCCTCGCCTGCAAGAGATGCGAGACAATCCCATTGCGGCCCAGCAGTTGGTGTTTAGGGAGCTCATGACCCAGGTTGCCCTCACCGACTTTGGCCGACAGCACGGCCTGACTGCCGAAAGCACCTACGAAGAATTTGCGGCGCAGATTCCCATAACCAACTACGACAAGCTTTATCCGTGGATTGAGCGGAGCATTCGGGGCGAAGCCAACGTACTCTGGCCGGGCGTCACGCGATGGTTTGCCAAGAGTTCCGGGACTACGGCGGCCAAGTCCAAGTTCATTCCGGTCTCCCGAGAGTCCCTAGAAGAGAACCATTTTAAGGCGGGCCGCGACCTGCTCGCGTTTTATTCAGAGCAAGTGCCTGACTCGCAGCTTTATGACGGACTCAGCCTGCGGCTGGGCGGTTCCTCCAAAATCAACGAACTCAACGAGCATTCCTACTACGGAGACCTCAGTGCGATCATG
>NSIH01000032.1 GCA_002737315.1 Flavobacteriales bacterium | reverse complement strand
GCGCTAGCGTTCATAGTACTAGTCTCTATTGGAGTTGCTGCCGGTTGGGCAGGTACTGAAGCTCCTTGGATTACCGGAGCTGGATCAGTAGCTGGAGCCGAGGCCGGTTCTTCAGCAGGGCTTGCATCAGCCTTAGCGGCAGTTGTACCTCCGGCAACTAGGGCCGACACATCCTCCCCTGCAGCTCCAAGAATCGCTAGAATAGCATCTACCGGCGCAGTCTGGCTTTCTTGCACCCCAATATAAAGGAGTACACCCTCTTGACCGGGAAAGGCCTCAAAGTCCATGGTCGCTTTGTCGGTCTCGATTTCTGCGAGGAGCATGCCCTCGTTAATTTGATCCCCTATTTTGGCATGCCATTTTGCAACGACTCCTTCGTTCATTGTATCGCTCAATCGCGGCATCGTAATAATTATGGCCATGGCTTATTCCGTAATAAATGGGTAATCACCTTCTACATAGACGTGCTGCCAAAGTTCTTCGGCTGACGGATACGGTGAATCTTCGGCAAACTGAACGCATTCGGCCACGCGACTCTTGACCCCTGCCTCTATGGCGGCAAGCTCTTCTTGGCTCGCCCAATCCTTTTTGATAATCATGTCTTTGGCAGTGAGAATCGGATCAATCTTTTGGTATTCTCCTACCTCGTCCTTGGTGCGGTAGTGCTGGGCGTCTGACATGGAGTGACCCTTGTATCGGTAGGTTCGTATTTCAAGAAAGGTCGGCCCGTCTCCGCGACGAGCGCGCTCCACGGCCTCAAAAACGGATTCATAGACCACTGCAGGATCCATTCCCTCAACCGGAGCACAGGGCATTTCATAGCCCAGTCCGAGCTTGTAGATGTCGCTGTGGTTCGCAGTGCGCTCCACCGAAGTACCCATAGCATAGCCATTGTTCTCCACAATAAACACCACCGGAAGCTTCCACAGCATAGCCATATTAAAGGTCTCATGAAGCGAACCTTGACGGACTGCCCCATCGCCCATGTAGCATAGTGTCACGTGGGATTTGCCAAGATACTGGTCGGCAAAAGCCATGCCTGCCCCTAACGGAATTTGACCGCCCACGATGCCGTGACCACCAAAAAAATTGTGCTCCTTAGAAAACATGTGCATCGAACCGCCCTTACCCCTTGAGGTACCGGTAACCTTGCCGAGCAGTTCTGCCATGATTTTGCGCGGATCCACACCCAGACCTATGGGCTGAACATGGTTGCGGTAGGCCGTTATCATCTTATCTCCGGGCTCCATCGCAAGAAGCGAACCCGCTAAAACCGCCTCTTGGCCGTTGTACAGGTGTAGGAATCCACGAATTTTTTGCTGTATGTATAGTGCCGAGGTCATGTCCTCGAACTTGCGCCAAAAGAGCATGTCTTCGAACCACTTTAAATAAACCTCTTTGGTAAGCTTCTTTTTTGCCATGAATGAGTGCGCTTGTATGCGAGGTGCAAAAGTAGGGATTAGCAAAGAAAAGTCCTTGCCTTGTTAGGGTTTTTAACCCGCTACTTCATGATTTGGTTCAAATCGATCAGCGCACTGAATCGAATGGTGTTTTCTAGCGGAGAACGCACCGTTTGGTCGGCCGGAAAGAGGTAGGCAAAGTCAAGCCCAATAAGGTTGTACCGCACCCCAAACCCCATGGTGAAAAACCTGCGATTCCCCTTGGTAACGTCCTCGTGCTGGTAGCCTGCACGCACGGCAAACTGGTCATTGTACCAGTATTCCGCACCAACATTCACCATAAACTCACGCATCAACTCCCTAAACCCGTCGGGCTTTGCCGCTGGATCCCATGACTGAATGATTCCCTGAATAACCCCCACATTGTCGTCTTTGCCGGCAATAATTTCACTTCGGTCTCCGTTGTTGTTGGTGTCCAGCAAATCGCGCAAGGGCTTGGTTGGCACGAGCAATTTATTAATGTCGGTTAACAAGGTGATGCGGTTATAACGGTCCAGCTTCCAATTGAAGCCACCACCAAGACGCATGTTGGTCGGAATAAAATCCGAGGCTCCACTCTCTGAATACCGAATTTTGGCGCCGATATTTGATAGCGTCAGGCCGCCTACCCACTGCCCTCGCTGCCCGTCGGGCATACTGAACTCATCGCCCTGATAAAACATGCTAATGTCGGTGGCTACGGTTTGACCAACCTTGGTTAGCTGACCGCCAACGACCTGGCCTTGAGCAAGGTCTGAAAGGGCGTAGCGAAGCGCTACCCCTCCTGAGAAGTTTTTAGACAGCTGCAGCGCATAGGCTAGGTCCAAGGACATTTCGTAGGGACGGTAGGTGCCCTGCTCTTCCCCTTGTTCGTTGCGGAAGGTGATTTCGCCCAGTGAAAAGTAGCGTAGACTAGCTCCGATGCCTCCGCGCTCCCCTATTCCCGCCGCCACGTTGGCAAACATAAGTTCGACATCGGGCACCAACCTTCTGAGCCATGGGGTGTAGGACAGTCCGCCGTACACGTTACCCTTGCCAACAAATGCCAGCTTGGCGGGATTCCAAAAAATAGCGTTGGCGTCTGGACTCAAGCCGATTCCGGTATTGGCCATGCCCCCAGAGCGGGCGTCGGGGCCAATGTTGAGCATCGGCATCGCCGTAGTGACCACGTTAAGTTCGTTAAGCCGGTCATAAAATGTCTGCGCTTCAAGCGAATGTGCCCCAATGGCGAGCAGAGAAATTAGAATAAAGTAGCGGGGATGCGTCATAATAGGGGAAGAGTACAAATATAATCTGTGAAATTTAGGGGCGAAGCAAAATAAGTCGCTCTGCGCGGCGAACCACTTGGTTGTCTTTGGCTCGTCGCACCACGACCCGGGCAATGAACCATCCATTGCTCAGGGGAGTTCCTTGCGTGTTGGTCCCGGTCCATTCGGGTGCTTGGAGTACCGAAGACGTGGCAAGACCCGACCAGGCAGCTGCCCATACAACGCGTCCTGCGCCGTCGGTAATGGACCAATCTGCCGCAAGACTGTCGCCTGCGGAGTTATGTTCCACCTGCCAAGTAGTATTGCCCGCACTGGGGTTGGGGAACAAACGGACCGCTCCAAGTTCAAGTTTTGCTCGCGAAATCACCTCGAAGTCAACGCTCGACTGGCTCGGATTATTATAAGTATCCCATGCCCGCACCGTGAACTTGTGGAGGCCGTCCTCTAAATTTCGAAAGGGCCAGGTTGAAGTGCCTCGTCTAAAGGTATTGGGATCAGCCTGATAGCGCTCGTTCATGACCAGGGGCTCGCTCCAAACCTCGTCGAGGTAACCCACTAAATCATGACCAATGCCTGCACCAATGGCATTGATTCCGTTGGGGTCCGCAAGCCGAACCAGACCCAGGGGATTAGCTCCGGTAATTCCTCCGCTCACAAAGGTGGTGTCGTCCATGTAGATTTGAAGGGTCGGACCCTCGAGGTCGGTAGGGGCGTCTGCAGCCAAATCGCCCAAGAAAATTTTACTGTTTGAGCCTGCGGCATCCCTTTCTGTTGTGTAGGCGTAGGTAAGTAACTTACCCTGCCCCCACTCAAGCACCAGATCAAGGGGCATGCGCCACTCAGCGGCATAACTACCCTTGACCACATCCACAAAACCCTGATAGGCCAATTGATTCCGAAACGAATACGACACCTGGTATCCCACGTTGTCGTTGTCGAGCATGCTTCGCTCTTGCGGTTTGTCAAACAAACGAATGCGCGCTGTGCCGTTAAAACTCGTGTCTATTGAGCCTCCCTCCTGGAGCACTCTTCCCTTCACTTGAACTAAATCCAAGGCATTGACACTGTCTGCAGTCACCCAATCACCAGATGCCGGGCGAAACACCTTGATGCTGTCGACCTCCATGCGCTGCGAGGGCCCGTTCAGGCGCAATGCCGGGTCACCGAGAAGCGTGAAGCGCAGCTTGTCTGAGGTGGTAACCGAATTCTTTGCCTGTTTGATAATCTCCCCGAAGGTTTGGTAGTCACCCTGGTTCTGCTGGAGCACCACATTGAACACACTGTCGGTTAGCAGCGTTGCTCCGCCCACAAAGACCGCGCGAGTAGTGGTAAGCAGAGCAATGGCACCCCCGTTGGGATTGGTCATCAGAATTTCTCCGGCAGAGGTCCGCAACGGGTCGTCGTAGCGGGCAAACTCACAGGTTACCGTTATAAACAGGGGCAACCGTACGCTGTTTCCAAAATTTCGGCAATCCTCGAGCTGCAAAATGTCTTCGCTGGCCCAATTGACCTCGCCTCCGTGACCGACGTAGGTAGTTATCAAATTACCTTCTTCAATAGTCCGAAGCAGTTCTTCTCGCAGCTTGGGATAGGACTGGTTGCCTGCACTCGAAACTTGAGCATAGGCGTCTGCATATATTTTGCGGACCTCAAAGTCGGCATGCTGGGTATCCACTCGCTCGGCAATTTTATCGCTGACCAATGTCAGAATCTGCTCCCAGTCTTCGTCGACATCGTCAGAAACAAAGTTCAAACGCTGCCTCCAGGGCCCAATTGACAGCGCCGGGTTGGCATATCGGGCGATTTTAGAAACTACTCCCTGGGCCTCTGCAAGAGAATTCGCAGGAATCCGACCAATTCCAAGATCTAGGGTTATCGCCCCTAAATTGCCTCCTTCTCCAGGGTCGAGGTAGCCAAAAAAGTCGTCGGACACAAAAGACGTTTTAATGGCCATGCTCGAGGGGGACTGATAGGCCGGAACCCAGTTCTGGTTTGGAGTAAGTCTGCCCTTGTAGTCGTAGGATGCGTCGCCCAAAAGAAGGAGGTAGCGAAGCTTGGTGGAGTCTGCCCCGCGTGCCCAAAGCATTCTAAGAAGGTTTCTAAGTCCCATTATGTCTTGGACTCCTCCCGAGAACTCTCGGTATGCCTGATCGACCCCAACCACCGCAACCTTGAGACCCGTCTGTCGGTGCATCGTAGCGAGGTTCTCCGCAGCGGGCTTGAAGGCCTCGGGCGCAAAAATTACATAGTCTACCGAAGGCATGGCGTGCAGGTTCTGAAGCGGAATTCTCGATCCCAAAGCGGGTTTGCGCGCAGCAGCAGGCGCTATGTACCAAACAGTATGGGCCCTTTCGGCCTCTAGGACTGCCGCGTTGGGCAGGAGTTGCGCTGCGTTCAAGGAGCTTCCCGAGGCCGTTGTCCGCCAAATCCAGGTGCCTTCAGCAGGCGCAGACAGAAGTCTTTGCTGGGAGCCTGGGTTGAACCGGTAGGACTGCACGCTCCCGGCAGTGTAGGCAAAGGGCGCGTCGGCCTGAACCGACAGGTAGTCAAGCCAAGCCTTGGCCGCAGGATTTGCGCTGCGTTCTAAGGTAACACTAGCCCTAGCCCAGCTCGGGCCCGTAGCAACCTGGGTCCAGGACTGGCCAATCTGACGTGCAAAGGTTTCGCCGTTGACTCCTGAAACGGCCTGCAGCCCGACGGAACCAATGAATCCCTGACCGGTACGCAACTCCAATTTGGGTCCCGATGAGGTGGTTCTCCCGGCTGCCGCAAGCACAAAATAGGCAGTCGACTGGCCGTCCAAACGGTCCAGACCGAGGTCTATTTCGCGGCTTAGAGTGAAGTCCAGGAGTTCCCCGAACCATGCCCTGCCGCTGCCAACTAGGTTGGATTCGTCCAATTCATGCCAAAACAAGTGCACATATCGGCTGGCCGTTTGGGGGTTCGAGGGGAGGGGAGCATAAGGGGCAATCCGCGATCCGCCCTCGGTAGTGGTGGCAAAATAGGTTTGGCGGCTGGCGTAGTGGTTGATCGAGCGCGACCAACGGTTGCTGCTGCTGTCGACGTTCCATCGGTGCGGACTTTGGCCTAAAAAGTACAGGTATTCGTCAGAGCCAAGAAGCCCGTCGCCGCCGTCTTCGACCCGAATTGGCACTGGCAGCAAGTCCCTGGCCTCGCCTGATAAGGCATTAACCTCGCTCAGGGCACCGGACTGACGTCCCCAGATACCCAGTTTTGACGACTCAAAGGGAGGACTTCCGAAGCCCAATTGTTCTAAATCTGCTCCGCTTAGGCGATAAACAAAATCCTCGTCGGTAAAAATTTCGGCCCATTGGCCTCTGCTTAAAACGGAATTTAAGGGCCACGACTGTGCTTCTAGCGTCGAAAAGACAGCGGAGGCCCAGGCAAATAGGGTCCATAAAGTTGGGCGTAAAAGCTTCATGCTGCGTTCAAAGTTCGTAAAGTTCAACGCGCCTTTGGAGAAAAACGTTCAACAATCCTCCAAAAATCGTATAATTGTGCCTTCAAATGATGCCTCACTCCATGGCCCTAAGACGCCTTATCGCGGTCGCCCTGATCCTAGGATGCACTTGGCTTACCCAAGCGCAAGACCCACATTTTACCCAGTACTACGCCAATCCGTTGTACCTAAACCCAGCGTTTGCAGGGGTTAAGCAGTGCCCTCGGGTAACCACTAACTACCGGAACCAGTACCCTAGCTTGGGCGTTTACCAGACCTTTTCAGCGTCCTACGACCAATACGTAGATGGCTTAAATGGCGGAATCGGATTGCTAATTATGCAGGATGAAGCGGCAAACGGTGACCTCTCGCTTACCGAAGTTTCGGGTATTTACTCCTACCACCTTCAAGTAAACAGGGATTTAATGGTTCTTTTTGGAGCTCAAGCGACCTTTCGCCAGCGCTCCCTGAACTGGAATAGCCTCACCTTCCCCGACATGATTGATCCCTTCTTTGGCTTTGTCAAGCCGACTAACGAGATCCGTCCCGACGAAACCACGGTGCAGCAAATCGACCTGAGCTTCGGAATGCTCGGCTTTACCGAGAACTTCTACGTCGGCGCTTCGGCCCACCACGTCACACAGCCCAATGAGGCCTTCTTAAGTACCTCCACCCTACCCATTAAGGTAACCGCTCAGGCGGGCGCAACCATTCCCATCGGGCGTAAAAGACTCTACAACGATCTTGATAATTTATTGATTCCCAACATTGTTTACCAAACGCAGGGCGGAGCACACCACATGACTGCGGGTGTTTCGTTCAACCGAGGTCCACTCACGGGCGGGCTCGGCTACCGTCAGGCTCTGGGCGTAGTTAGCACGAATCCCGACGCACTTATTGCCATCATCGGAATCGCACCAAATGACGTGCCTTGGCAGTTCGGTTATTCCTACGATTATACCATTTCTCCCCTAGGAAACGTTATGGGAGGAGCCCATGAAGTCTCTCTTGCCTACCAGTTCCCATGCAGAAGCCGTCGTGCGCGCTCGAGCGAAGTGAAATGTCCTAAATTCTAAACCTTCCCAATAATGAAGCGTTCCATCCTTTCTTCCATTACCGCCTTAGGCGCGCTGGTTTTACTAGCCTCGGGTTGCGCAAAATCAAGCTCCAATACCACTGGAATGGCGCTCAACGACCGCAAAAACGGGGGCTTCCAAATTAATCTTGGCTATAAAGGCCAGGAGACAGGACCTGGCCTGGTCTTCATCGAAGGCGGAACCTTGACTATGGGCCGCGTAGAAGAAGACGTCATTCGGGACTGGAACAACCAACCCCGTCGTGTTACGGTCTCTTCCTTTTACCTGGACGAGAACGAGGTGACCAACGCAGACTACCGCGAGTACCTCTACTGGCTTCGCCGAGTTTACGACTTCGACTACTATCCTCAAATTTACCAGTCCGCCCTGCCCGATACTTTGGTTTGGCGCGACAAGATGGGACTGAACGACATGTATGTGGAGAACTACCTCCGCCACCCTGCCTACAACTTTTACCCAGTGGTTGGCGTAAACTGGGAGCAGTCCATGCGTTTTTGCCAATGGCGGACCGACCGGGTGAACGAGCAAATTCTAATCGATAAGGGAATCCTGACCGTGATGAATACTCAGGCCGACGACCAGAACTTTAACTCCGAAGTATACCTCTACAAGCAGGGCGAATACACCCAGCAAAACCGCAAGGGCCTCAAGGACCTCAGTCCAGCGCAGGTTTATGGTAAAGAAGGCCGCCCAGCCCGCATCGAAGACGGCATCCTTCTGCCGAAGTACCGCCTCCCGACCGAAGCGGAGTGGGAATACGCGGCCTACGCCGAGATTGGACAGCGGGTTTACAACCGCCAGGTTGACCGCAACAAGTACACTTGGAACGGAACGTCGGTGCGCAACAGCGATAAAAAAGTTCAAGGGGACATGCTCGCCAACTACAAGCGCGGTGCAGGCGACAACATGGGTTTGGGTGGATACCTCAACGACCAAGCCAACATCACCATGCAGGTTAAGTTTTACCCCCCCAATGACTTTGGCTTGTATGACATGGCAGGCAACGTGGCAGAATGGGTTCTTGACGTGTACCGTCCGCTTTCGGGCCAAGACATGGACGACCACCGCCCCTTCCGTGGCAATGAGTTCAAAACCTTTGACGATAACTACGAAGGCCTTGGAGAACTTGCGGTACTCACGGAGCCACAGTATGATCGCAATGCCAACGGAGACAGCGTTCTAACACGCCTGCCAGGCCAATTGCCGCAGCGTTCCGTAACCGTTGAAGAGAACCTCAAGCGTCGCAACTACCAGAAGTCAGACTACCGTGACTTCTTGGACGGTGACGTAGAATCATCAAAAGAGTATCGCAATGCCGGCGAAGAAGAGACTGGCGACCAAATGTACCGGTACGGCGAATCTACCCTAATTGGCAACACCACAAGGGTATACAAGGGTGGCTCCTGGCGCGACCGCGCTTACTGGCTATCTCCAGGAACAAGGAGGTACCTCGAGCAAGACCAGGCCACGGACTATATTGGATTTCGCTGTGCCATGGACCGCGTTGGATTCCAAAACGAATCAAGCAAGCGCACTAAGTCTTCGCCCAAGCCGAAGCCTGACAACTTCGTTCGCTACCGTCCATAGAAGGCAGCATGAATCATTGGTATGCGCGCTTTGATGCGCGTGTAGGAGTCTGCACCGACAGCCGTAAACTGGCCAGGGGGCAGATTTTTTTTGCCCTTCGCGGAGGCAATTTTAACGGGAATTTATTTGCGCCGGAGGCGCTCGAGCTGGGAGCCTCTGCCGTGGTAGTCGATCAAGCGGTCGAGGGTCTTGACCCCATGGATGCACGCGTGGTTAGGGTATCCGACGCCCTTAAGGCCATGCAGGAGCTTGCGCTCTACCACCGCAGGGCTTGGGCTAAACCTTTAGTGGGCCTAACGGGAAGCAATGGCAAGACCACTGCCAAAGAGTTATTTGCCCACGTTCTGGGGCAGAAATACCGAGTTCATTCAACTCAGGGCAATTTCAACAACCATATTGGGCTGCCGCAAACCCTACTGGGCCTGCTCCCGGAGCACGAACTAGCCGTTATTGAAATGGGCGCCAACCATCAGGGTGAAATCGACGAGCTTTCGCGCATTGCAGAACCGAACCTTGGCTACATCACCAACTTCGGACTCGCTCACCTCGAGGGATTTGGTGGGCCCGAAGGCGTCGTGAAGGGCAAAGCAGAACTCTACCGCTACCTGCACTCCGCCGGAGGAAGCTCCTTGGTCTACTTTGATGATTCAAGGCAGTTGGCCGAAAGCCACGAACCCCGAATTATTTTTGGACAATCCTGCCGTTTTGAGGCCAACGAAGTCGGCGAACTGTCCGTAGAATGGAACCAAGTCCGTGCCCAAAGCCACTTAATCGGAGACTTTCACGACCGAGCGCTCGCTGCATCCATTGCCTTGGGCCAGTATTATGGACTGAGCGACGCCCAAATCGCAAAAGGAATCGAAGCCTATCAAGCCAAAAACAACCGCGGCGAATGGCGCCAACTGAGCCGATACCGGGTTTTCATGGATGCATACAATGCCAATCCAAGCAGCATGGAGGCTAGTTTAAGGAATGCCGCACTCCGTTTAGACAGCCAAAGCACCCTTTATGTAGCAGGTGACCTCTTCGAATTGGGCGATTATGCCGCCGCCGCGCACCAGGGCATGGTGGACCTAATGCTTGAGCTAGGAATTGTTGATGCCATACTGGTAGGGCCAATCTTTGGGGCCTGCACGCACCCCTACGTCTCGGTCGCGAGCACCGAAGAACTTATGGAGATATGGACTAAAAGTCCGCCTCTGGCCAAGGCAGTATGGTTGAAGGGTTCACGCGGAATGGCCCTTGAGCGCCTACTAAGCGTTTTGGAATAGTTTAAGGGCTTTAGAGTGCAAAGCGGATGCCTGTTGACATCGTCAGCCAAAGAGGGTATTCTCGGTAGGCATTCACTGGATTTACCTCAAACTCCGCAAAGGCATTGTCGAGCCCAATCAGCCCAAACCAACTCCAGTTCTCATTGAGCTTGATGGATGGACCCAATTCGATGCCTGCCGAGGTTAGGATTGTTGCCACCCCATCAACACTGCCGTCGCGCTGCACCGACTGCAGGCGTCGGTAGGCTATAGGGACCCATACCTCTAAGGTGGTCTCGTCGCTAATTTCGGTCTTAAACCCAAGACGTCCGCGCAGCATCAGGTAGTTGCTCTGCGTCCTGACCATGTTGTCAAGGTCGGCACCCTGGCGGTAGGCAAAGTTGCTCTGAGCCGCGTCGAGGCCCAATCGAAAATTCTTTAAGGTGCCGTTAATGGAAAGTCCGTAAGCGGTACCCAAGCTGCCGCGAAAGACGTCGGTTACGTCAGGCTGCTCGCCAACTACCTCGGCTACGGTGCGCCTAAAAACGGTATTGGCCTGGACGAAGGGGGCCACAGAAAAGTTGCGGTTGCGCACGTCGCTGTCGGTGTAAAAAACCTGTGCGTTAAGGGAGGTACAGGCAAAAAGGCCTGCTAGGATCAAGGTATACTTTGCCATTTTTGCTCGAACGCTTTTAGTAAATTGGTAATTCCCGAAGGCTTTTTGCCGCCCGCAGAGGCGTAAAAGGCTTGGCCGCCGCCGCCGCCTTCGATGTGGTGGCCAAGTTCACGAAGCCAATTGCCGGCGTGAACCGTTGTAATGGCGGTTTCGCCTGCCCCAAGGTGGGCCTGGACCTTATCGTCTTCGCTAAACACCAAAAGGACTACCAGGTCAGGATGAGCCTTGGTGAGGTTAAAAACTAAGTCCTTGGTTGCCGCCGCTCCCAAGTTGAGCTCGGCTGCAATCCATCGAAGGCCGGAATGGGACTTTGCGCTGGCCATGAGGTCTCCCTCTGCACCGGCAGATTGGCTGCGCTGAATGCCCTCAAGCCTCTTTTTGGAGTCTGCGATTTGAGCCCGAAGGTCTTGAATTACCGCCGCGGGATTTGCGCTGTTGGCCTGACTAACGAGGTCCAGCCACTGACGGCGCTGAGCCTTCAAATAAGCCTCTGCGGAGGAACCCGAAAGTGCTTCAATGCGGCGAATGCCGGAGGCAACTCCAGACTCGGCCACCAGCACAAAAGGTGCCAAAAGGCCCGAAGCTGCAGCATGCGTTCCGCCGCAGAGCTCGACCGAAGAGCCAAACTGAATTACCCTCACGGAATTGCCATACTTTTCACCAAACAAAGCCATGGCCCCTAAGGACTTAGCTTCTTCGATAGGCATAGAGCGGTGCTCTACCAGGGGGAGGTTAGCTCGAATTGCAGCACCTACCATGGCCTCAATAGCATCCATTTCTTGAGCCGTAACCTTTTGAAAATGACTAAAGTCAAAGCGCAAGGCTTCGGGCGAAACCATGGATCCGCGCTGCTCCACGTGCGTTCCGAGAATGCTGCGCAATGCGTGGTGCAGGAGGTGCGTAGCGCTATGGTTTTGGGCCGAGGCCGAGCGCCGTTCGGGGTCGACCGCCAAGGCTAGCCGCGCAGTCCATTCTGCTGGAGCCTTTGAAAGCGTATGCAGGATCATGCCCGTCTCTTTGGTGGTAGTAAGAACCTCAATCCGTTCACCGCCAAAATCCGCCCATCCTTGGTCGCCTACCTGCCCTCCACCCTCAGGGTAAAAGGGCGTGGGAGCAAAGCAAGCCTGAACCACCGGACCCTTAGCAGTCTCTACGCTGCGATAGCGCAGCAATTTTGCCTCGGATTGCAGCAGGTCATAGCCCACAAACTGATCGGATGCAGCCCCATTAAGCACCACCCAGTCCCCTACTTTTTGGGCAGAAGCCTCGCGTGAACGCGCCTTTTGCGCCTCCATCGCAGCGCGGAATCCAGCTTCGTCCACTGACTTACCCTGCTCACGACAGATTAATGAGGTTAGGTCAAGGGGGAACCCGAACGTATCGTAGAGCTCAAAGGCTCGGTCGCCCGCAAGCAGGTCTGCATCGGCAATCGCTGCGTCGAGGCGCTTGAGGCCTGTCTCTAAGGTGCGCAAAAAAGCCAATTCTTCTTCGCGTACCACTTGGCGAATAAAATCCGCGCGCGCCGGGAGCTCGGGATAGGCCGAGCCCATGGTTTTGACCATTACGTCCACTAGTTCCGCCATGAATGGCTCGTGAAAGCCCAAGGTGCTGTAGCCGTATCGAATGGCGCGTCGAAGAATTCGGCGAATGACGTAGCCGGCACCGTTCGAAGCGGGCAATTGGCCGTCTGCGATGGCAAAGGCCACCGCCCGAATGTGGTCTGAAGCCACGCGCATCGCAATGTCTGTTCGCTCGGATTCACCGTAGGCAAGGCCACTGAGTTGCTCCAAGCGGCGCAAAAAGGGCTTGAATACTTCGGTATCGTAGTTGGATGAGGCGCCAACAACCGCTCGAGCCAGACGCTCAAATCCCATGCCCGTATCGACGTGTTGGGCAGGCAGGGGCAAGAGCGAGCCGTCAGCCTTTCGCTCAAACTGCATGAAAACAAGGTTCCAGACTTCAATAACCTGAGGATGATCGTTGTTGACTAAGCTCGCACCGCTTAAGGCAGCCCGATCGCCTTCGCTGCGAAGGTCCACGTGAATTTCGGAGCAAGGACCGCAAGGGCCCGTATCGCCCATCTCCCAAAAGTTGTCTTTCTTGCTTCCATAGAGAATTCGGTCTGCAGCTAAGTACTTATTCCACATCGCCTTAGCCTCTTCGTCGGAGGCGAGCTGGTCTTCGGGGTCGCCCCCAAAAACCGTGACGTATAAGCGTTCCTTGTCGAGCTTGCATACGACGGTCAAGAACTCCCAAGCCCAATCAATGGCCTCTTGCTTAAAGTAGTCTCCAAAGGACCAGTTACCCAGCATTTCAAAGAGGGTGTGGTGGTAGGTATCGATGCCCACTTCTTCGAGATCGTTGTGCTTTCCGCTCACGCGAAGGCACTTTTGGCTGTCGGCAATCCGCGAGTGAAGCACCGGTTTAGCGCCAACAAAAACGTCTTTAAACGGATTCATACCCGCATTAGTAAACATCAGCGTCGGATCATCCTTAATGACTAGCGGCGCCGAGGGCAGCACTACGTGACCCTTGGACTCAAAAAAGTCCAGGAATGCTTGGCGGAGGTCAGACGGATTCATGCGGGTGGTTTTGCCTACTTTTGAAGAATACAAAAGTATGCGTCGCGCCAAGTACATCTACGATCCTCTAACCCTCGCCTTCAAAAAGGTTGAGCGCAGCTGGAAGCATTTGCTGCGGGACACCTCCCTTTTCTTGATCGGGTCCATGCTCATGGGCATCATTTTTTTCTTTGGCATACAGTCCTTTGTTGATTCGCCCGAGGAGCGCGGACTAAAACGGCAGCTTGAAATTTCGGAGCAGATTTATGCCGAACTCGAATCGCAAATGCTCGAGCTCTCTGGCGTAATTCTAGAACTAGAACGACGCGACAACGAGATATACCGCGTAATTCTTGAGTCAGAACCTCCTGCTACGTGGATCCGTCAGGGTGGAATCCCTGCCGATGCGCAGCGCTACGAACTGATTCGTGGCTTGTCCAATGAAACCCTTTTAGAGCGCACCATTCGTCGGGTTGATGACCTTAAAAAACGCTTGGCTGTTCACTCGGCAAGTTTGGATGAAGTTGCCGAATTGGCACAAAAGAAGGGAGCTATACTGGAATCCCTCCCGGCCATTCGCCCGGTAAAAGACCAAGCCGGCATTAAGCTCTCTTCGGGCTTTGGATTTCGAGTTGACCCAATGTTTAAGGTCAGCAAGATGCACCAAGGCATAGACTTCTCTGCCCGCCAAGGAACGCCAATTTATGCCACGGCCAACGGAACAATCGTCTCTAACGAGCTCTATGGCGGGCGAGGCTACGGCAAGCACCTAACCATTGGTCACGGATACGGATACCACAGCCTCTATGCCCACATGAGTAAGGTAGTGCGCCGGCAGGGAGAGCGGGTAAAGCGCGGAGACCTCATTGGCTACATCGGCAATACGGGTAAGTCCACTGGGCCACACCTTCACTACGAAGTGATTTACAAGGGCCAGCGCGTCAATCCTATCAATTTCTTTTTTAACGATCTGACTCCAGCGCAGTACAACCAGCTACTAGCCCAAGCTGCGGCCAACAACCAATCCCTTGACTAATGATTCCCACGGAATTTACTAAGCGCTACTACGGCATTAGCGAAGCCGCCAGCATGTTTGGCCTCAAGACTTCAACCCTGCGGTTTTGGGAAAAAGAATTCCTCGAGCTGCAACCCAAAAAAGCAGAATCCGGTGCCCGTAAGTACAGCGTCAAAGACATGGAAAAGCTCAGCCAAATCCATCATTTAGTCAAAGAACGGGGCTTCACGCTCGACGGCGCAAGGCAAAAACTGCGCAACGGCACCGAAGAAGCCGTGAACTACGACGATGTGGTACGGCGTTTGCATAAAGTAAAATCCGAATTAGACCAATTCGTAAAAACCATTAAAACTCTACCATGAAGCGTTCTACGATCATTCTCCTCTCTTTAATTGGCGGTTTTGCACTGCTTGTGTTCTGGGGTGTTGGCGCCTACAATCGCCTTGTTTCACTGAGTGAAAGCACCGAAAGCCAGTGGGCTAACGTTCAATCCGCCTACCAGCGCAGGGCAGACCTGATACCGAACTTAATTGCCACCGTCAAGGGATACGCCGATTTTGAGCAAGAAACCTTAAAAGGAGTCATTGAGGCCCGTTCCAAGGCGACCTCGGTCCAAGTTAATGCCGACGAACTTACTCCAGAGCGAATCGCCGCCTTTCAAAAGGCCCAAAGCGAGCTTAAGGGCGCACTAAGCAGGCTTCTCGTAACAGTGGAACGCTACCCTGACCTTAAAGCTAACCAAAACTTTTTGGCACTCCAGTCGCAGCTTGAAGGAACCGAAAACCGAATCAACGTGGAGCGAGATCGCTTCAACGAGCAGGTACGCGGTTTTAACTCCGCGGTCAAACGCATTCCAACGTCGATTGTAGCCTCCATCGGAGGGTTCGAGTCCCGCGGTTACTTTGAAGCAGAGGGCGAGGCCCAAGAGGCTCCCGAAGTTAGCTTCGAGTAATGACCCTTAGTCCAGAGCAAGAGCAGCGCATTGTCGCGGCCATCGAAGCCGCAGAGTTGGTTACCTCTGGGGAGGTTAGGGTTCACCTTAACGATACCTGCAAGGGTGATGCGCTTAAGGATGCAGAAAAAGTATTCAAGCGTCTGCGCATGGACCAAACTGCCGACCGAAACGGCATTTTGTTCTACATCGCCCTCGAGAGCCACAAGTTTGCCGTTGTGGGTGACCTTGGAATCCATGCAAGCGTGGGCCAATCCTTTTGGGATGGCATAAGGGATGAAATGGTGACTGAATTAAAAGAAGGCCGTTTGGTCGAAGCTATTGAATTGGGTTTAGCCGAAGCAGGCCGAGCGCTTGGCCAGTATTTTCCGAATAAGGGCGACCGCGACCGCGACGAGCTCAGCAACGAGGTTTCTCGAGCATGAAGTTCTTTATATTGCTTTTAACCCTGAGTCTCGGGTTGCAGGCCCAGCCTTGGCAGAAGCCCAGCGCGAGCGAAGGCCTAGTAGTCTGGCGAAGTGCCGCAAAGGTTCTTAGTGCAGGCGAAGAGGAGGCCCTCGAGGCGGTACTCAGCGCGATCAACGACAGCACGTCAACCCAGATTTTAGTACTTTTTGTCGACCGGGTCAAGGACGACCTGAATTTTGTGGCAGCACAAACCGGAGAAGCCTGGGGCATTGGGCAGGCCGAAACCGACAACGGCATGCTCGTGCTTATTGCGCTCGAGGACCGCAAAATGGCCATTCAAGTCGGCCGAGGCTTGGAGCCCACCATCACCGATCTCGTGAGCCACCAACTCATCGAGAATACCCTCAAGCCGGCCTTTCGCAATCAGGACTACCGTGGCGGAGTTCAGACTCTGGCTCAAGAGGTTGCCCAGCGACTCGCGGGGCAATTTGATGCAGCACCCGTCAAAGAGCGCAAACTGCCTTTCGTTCCCGTTTTAATTGCTGTTGCCGTGATTTTTGCGCTGTCGTCCCGTGGCGGCGGACGAGGCCCAGGCGGAATGATGTTTGGCCCCATGGGGGGCATGCCCCTGGGTGGTGGTGGTTTTGGAGGCCGTGGAGGCGGCGGTTTTGGCGGCGGCGGCTTTGGCGGCTTCGGCGGCGGAAGTTTTGGCGGCGGCGGCGCCAGCGGTTCGTGGTAATTACCGACCTTTGTACTTATGAATGCACTACCTACCTCTTTAATCGGCGCCCTTGCCATTATTGCCCTTGCGGGCTGTAGCGCTCCCAAGTTTACGATGGAGTCCAACACGCAGGGCTTGCAAATCAATGTTTCTAAGCCGGTGCAGCAGCAGCTGTCTATTCAGTCCATCCAGGTGGAGCAGAATTCCGTTTGGAACAGTTCTGCCTTTCAGGT
>NSIH01000031.1 GCA_002737315.1 Flavobacteriales bacterium | reverse complement strand
CAAGGGTTCGTTGACGTACTTCCGGTACAGGCGTATGTAGCCCTGAACGCTGTCTTGGTAGATTCGAGCTCGGCCAATTTTAAGGCCGATGAGGGGGTCGGCTACGTCCATCCAGAGAATGGGCTCTGGCTTGCTGCGAATGCGAAGGTCAAGCTTTGCCGAGAGGGATTTGCCTCCAAACTCGACTTTTAGGGTTCCGACCGAGCGGTCGTCTCCGATGGGCGCAAGCAGCAGGGATTGCAGTGCGGCGTGGGGTTTGTCGTACATAGGCATTTTAACCACCTCGGGGGCAACTGATGCCGGAAGGGGCATGGGCTTAGGGCTTCGGCAGGCTGCAGCACCGAGCAGGGCAATTGCTAGGGCAAGGTTCTTCACGGTTCGTAGCCTTCGTTGGTTGTTTGAACGGGCTTGGTGGGGTCCGCCCCCAAAGAATGGGCGCGATCCATGGCCAACTGCGCCTTGGCATGCTTGCCTTGGGAGGCATAGACTGTGGCGAGGGTGTCCCAAAAACTAGCTTCCTGGTCTGCAATAGCCACCGCCCGCAGGGCGAGGGCCTCGGCTTTTTTAAGGTCAATCCGCAAAAGGGCCAAAAAGTAAGCGTAGTTGTTTAAAACTGTTGGATTGCTCCTACTAATGGAGATTGCCTCGTCAAAATGCCCGCGGAATTCGTTCAAAAGTCCGAGGCGGTAGCATACTTCACCCAAGTAAAGCAGGTACTGCTCGCGTACCTCCTTGTCGGATCCAAACCGATTAATGCCCTCCAACAAGATGGCATGCGCCTGGGCATGCTCGCCCTTGCGGCTCTGGGCCACGCCCAAAAACAAGGAACCAAAGGGATGCTCTGGGTGAGCACCTTGGGCTGCTTTGGCGTCAATAAGCAGTGCCTCGCTGTCGCCCTTATCGAGGTCGAGCTGAAGAATCTGTTGAAAGACAGGCCACTGCGCACCCCCAGGCAGGGACAGGCAGTGGCGCCAGGATTCCTCTGCGGTCGGCAGGTCGTCGAGCCATCGAGCTACGTCTCCGCGCAAGGCCCAGTATGCGGGGTTGGCTGAATCTTGGCGCAGTAGGCCTTCTGCCCATCGCACTGCAAGGGCTGCGCTTGGTTGGTCACGAGGATTCTGTGTGAGCAGTTGGGAGGCATAGGCCACCTTGGCCCGCTCGGTAATGTCAGGGTCGGACCAAATGCCTTCGGCCTCAGCAAGGGCCTCGGTCAGGCGGTCGTTGGCCTTCGCCCAAAGCAGGTACTGCCAGCGCACCTCCGTGTTTTCAGGGAACAGCTTCTTCAAGCTCGCAAAGGCCAGGAAGGCCTCATCGCTGGCACCGAGTTCACCCAGGGTTTGGGCATAAAGCAGTGCGGCCCGGGGGTCATTGGGCTTCTGAATGCAGTACTGCGCTGCGCAACTCAGCGCGGAATCTCCTTGGTATAGCCTTAAATAAATCGCCTGCTTGGAGCTGGCGCTTCGCAGGGTCTGGCCCTCAGTGGCCTCGTAATAGCGAATGAATTCCAGAGCGCCGACGTAGTCCTCTAAGCCAAACAACCACTCGGCTGCCGCCCAATAGTCAGAGGCCTGCCCCTGGCCCAAGGCCTGAAGGCGTTGAAGGGACTGGGCAAAAAGCTTGGCGTCCTGTTTGGCGTAGCTCAGCCAGACCAGCATCTGAAGGGTGGGGGCGTTGGCCGGATTCTTCTGGGCACTCGCCTGCAGCTTGCGGCTAGCACGGTTTAAAAGACGGGATTTTTGCGCGGGATTGGACTGCTCGGCCTTCTGGAGCATTGCGTCAACCCTAGCCTCTGGAACAAAGGTTGGACTCAGCGACTGCGACCAGGCGCGCTCCCCTAAAAAGGCTGCTGCGCAAACAAGGAGGGCCCGTGGATTCATCAGCCTTCGAGTCGGGAATAGTCGCCTAAACTGAGCGAAACAAACTGCCCGTCGAGCACCGCATGGCGGCCAATCATGGAGTTTCGGAGCGTAATGCGCGTGAGGCTGGAGTCTTCGCCCACAATGCAGTCCGCCAAGACCGAATCGGTCAGGGTAGAACGCGCTCCAATACTGACGTGCGGGCCGACCGTGCTGTTGATAATTCTAGCCCCCGGCCCGATGAAGCATGGCGGAATAATTTGGGAATTCTCCACAAAAGCCTCGGGGGAGATCAACTGCTCCTGGTGCTGTACGAACTCAAGAATGCGTCCGTTGGTTTCGACCGTAACGTCTTTATTGCCGCAGTCCATCCAGGCGTCAACCCTGCCGGGAACAAAGCGGAGTCCGTCGTCGGCCATGCTCTGAAGAACGCTAGTTAGCTGATATTCGCCGCCGCCCTTGATTCCGTTGTCGATGAGGTACTGAAGCTCTTGGCGCAGGCGGGCTCCGTCTTTAAAATAATAAATTCCGATTATGGCCAAATCGCTGACGAACTCCTGCGGCTTCTCGATAAAATCGGTGATGCGGCCGTCTTCGCTGAGCTGCACAACGCCAAAGGCGCGCGGATCTTCGACGCGGTTGACCCAAATCACGCCGTCGGCGCTGGCGTCGAGCTTAAAGTCGGCGCGAAACAGGGTGTCGGCGAAGGCCACTACCACCGGGCCTTCGAGGTGCTCGGCGGCGCAAAGTACGGCGTGGGCGGTGCCCAAGGGCTTGTCTTGATAGTGTATGCTGCCCTTTGCGCCCTGCCCTTCTGCCACGGCCAATAGCATATCCTCGACGTCTTGGCCAAACTCGCCCACCACATAAGCGATGCGGCTGAGGTCGTCTCCAACTATTGTGGCAATGTCTTCGACCAGGCGCTGCACAATGGGCTTGCCCGCTACCGGAAGAAGGGGCTTTGCCGTGGTGAGCGTATGGGGGCGCAGACGGGATCCGCGGCCGGCCATGGGAATAATAATGTTCATCGTTGGGTTCTGCGGTTTGGTTTGGTCCGGCAAAAATAAGGCCTTAGCTGCGCCCGCTGTGGCCAAATCCGCCTTCGGCCCGCTCGGTCTGGTCCAATTCCTTCACAGGGTGCCATACTGCCTGCTCAAAACGCGCAAAAACCAGCTGCGCGATGCGGTCGCCCGGCTCCACGCTAAAAGAGTCCGCGCCGTGATTAATTAGAATAACGCCCACCGGGCCGCGGTAGTCTGCGTCGATGGTGCCCGGACTGTTGAGCACTGTAATGCCCTGCTTGAGGGCCAACCCAGAGCGGGGCCGCACCTGGGCTTCCCAACCCGGAGGAAGGGCCATGCGAAGCCCCGTGGGAATCAGAGAGCGTTCTCCTGGATGCAGCAGCAGGGGCTCGGCGAGGTGGGCGCGCAGGTCGAGACCCGCAGACTGGGAGGTGGCGTACTCCGGGAGGGGGTAAGGGGAATCGTTAATGACCGCAATCATGAAACTCAATTTAGGGGATTCGTCGTCGAATTATAGCGCGCTCGCTGCGGAGCAGAACCGCCAGCATCACTAGGGTTGCCGCGGCAGCAATCCAACCGGGCTGGTGAAAGGCGAGTCCGCCCAAAACCAAGGCCGAGAGGGTATAGAGGCTGAGGCGTGACCAGTCGTAGGGCACGGGATTGTACCACTGCCCGAGCAGAAGCGACAGCAGCAGCATTCCGCCGTAGCTCAAAAGGGTAGCATAGGCGGCGCCCATGATTCCAACGGCGGGAATCCAGAGCATGTTGCCCGCCACCGTGAGCGCAAAACCAAAGAGGGTGATCCACAGGCCCATCATGGTGCGGTCGCTGAGTTTGTACCACAAGGACACTTGGGTGGAGAGCGAGAGCAGGTAGTTGGCAAAGAGCAGTACCGGGAGCAGCATCAGGTCGTTCCAGTATTTGGATGCAATGAAGTACTTGAGCCAGGGAAGGCCGGCCATTACCGCGACTACGCCAAAGGCTAAGAGGGCCGCGAACAGCCTGGTAGCCAAGGCGAGCTGGCGCAGGTCTCCCTGGGCATTTTTGAAGAAGTAGGGTTCTGCCGCAAAGCGAAAGGCTTGGTTGAACAGTATCAAAAAGATGCTGAGTTTATAGACGGCCGAATAGGCGCCAACTCCCTCTATTGCGGAGCCTCTGGGCAGGAGTGCCTCTAAGAAAAAGCGGTCCATCATTTCGTTGGCCACGCCCGGGAGGCCGGCAAGCAGCAGGGGGAATCCATAAGCGATTAGGCCACGGGCGGTGCTGCGGTCAAAGCGGGCGGGCTTTATGGCAAGCCACTCTGGGCTGAGCAGAAGCATCATGAGGGCGCTGGCGGCGAGGTTGGCCAGCAAGACATAGCCCACCTGCAGCTTGGGCCAGCCTTCTACCGCAGCCGGAAAAAACACAAAAAATGCGTAGTTCAAGACTAGGTTGAGGCCAATCTGAGCCGTTTTAATCGCCACAAAGCGCTTGGCGCGCTGCTGGGCACGAAGGCGGGCAAAGGGAACGGCCGCCAGCACGTCCATGGCCACGATGAGCCCAGTCCAAAGCAGGTACTCCGGGTGCTCCGCCAGGCCAAGCCAGACGGCGCTGCCGCGGTATCCCATAACCAAGAGTGCCAAAAAAAGTCCGGTACTAGCCAACAAAAGAGTCATGGCAGTGGAATAAACGCCTTCTGCGTCCGCTCCTTCTCGCTGGCTTTGTCTAAAGAAGGCCGTCTCCATTCCGTAGGTCAAAAGAACCATGGCAAAGGCCACCGAAACATAGAGTAGGCTATTGACGCCGTACTCCCCCTTGGTCAGCGCAACGGTGAGCAAGGGAGTAATCAAAAAGTTGAGCAACCGTGCTAGGATGCTGCTGAGGCCGTATAAAGCCGCGTCCCCAAAGAGCTTTTTTACGCCCGACATTGAGCTAAAGGTAGGCCCTTAGCCAGGCAAGGTTGAAATCCTCTTAAAAATTTATTATTGTTCTTTATACCATAACTGCTTTTTTTTGCTATGTTTGCATTGAATTGCCTCATTTGGGGCGGATTCATCAAGGGTTGTGAAACGTCGCTGTAAAAGGTGACGTTTTTCATTTCTAGCCAAAATTCTCGCCAAACTGCAGTGTCATTCCTGCGCAATCGCGAACTTTACCGCCATGAACCCTGCCTTTGACCCCTACTTCTCACCCTATTTTGACCCTTCGGTTTTAGCGCAACGCTATGCCGAGCTGGCCCGCGCCCTGCACCGCACGCCCCTGCTGCAGTCCGCAAGCCTCAATGCCTGGTCTGGGGCCGAGCTGCACTTTAAATGCGAAAACTTTCAAAAGTCGGGCTCATTCAAGATGCGGGGCGTGACCAACGCGCTGCGCGAACTTGCATCTAGCGGACTTCCCCACGGCGGAGTTTGCACGCACTCCTCGGGCAACCACGGCCAAGCCCTGGCTTGGGCAAGCCGTGAACTCGGAATTCCCTGCACCGTGGTGATGCCTAGCAACGCTCCGCAGTTTAAGAAGGATGCCGTGCGCAAGGCAGGCGGCCTTATCATTGAATGCGAACCCAATCTTGTGGCCCGCATCGAAGCCGTGAGCCGCGAAGTAGGCCGCAGGGGATCCGTCGAAATCCATCCCTCCAATCAGGCCCACGTCATCCTGGGCCAAGGGTCTGCCGCCTGGGAACTTTTGGAGGACTGCGCAGCGCGCGGCATCGAGCTGGACTGGGTGGGAGTGCCTGTGGGCGGTGGCGGACTTTTGGCCGGAACCGGCTTTGCCGTCGCCCGTTGGAACGAGCAGCGCGGAACCTCGGTTCGCGTCTTTGCCGGAGAACCCAGCGGTGCCGACGACGCCGCGCGCGGACTCGCTTCGGGGAAAATCGAGCACAATGCTGACCCGCAAACCGTATGCGACGGAATGCGCACGGAGCTGGGCAATATCAACTTTCCCATTATTTTGGCTACTGTATCGGCCATCCACACCTTAGACGACCCAGAGATTCTGGCCGCCCAGCGAATCATCGCCGACCGCCTTAAAATCATCGTAGAAACAAACTGCGCTCCCCCCCTGGCCGCGGTGGTCAAGCAGGCCGAGGTATTTAAGGGGCAGCGAGTTGGCATAATTCTCAGCGGCGGCAACCTCGACCTTTCGACCCACCAATGGGGACCCGCTCAATGAGCCAATGGGAATTTCTAGGGAGGCAAAGCCTCTCTTGCCGCCAATGCCCAGCTGCGCTTAGTATGTACCTTTGTGCCTATGCCTTCTGAATCCAATACGCCCCAAGCCATGGGGCCCTACCCCGTTAGCCGCCAAGTGGGCAACCTGCTGTTTCTTTCGGGAATGGGTCCGCGCTTGCCAAAGAGTGCCGCGGCCGCGAATACGGTACCGGGATTGCGCCTCGATGCAAACGGAAACTACTTGGAATTCAGCTTCGAAGCCCAGGTGCACAGCGTGATGGCCAACGTGAAGTCCGCCCTTGAGGGAGCCGGCGCGCGCTGGGATCAGCTCGTGGACATCACCGTCTACCTTACCGATATGAAGCGCGATTTTGCGGAATTCAACCGCATTTATGCCGAGTACTTTGACGGCCTAGACCCCAAGCCCTGCCGCACCACGGTGCAGGTCACGGCCCTGCCTACGCCCATCGCCATCGAACTCAAGTGCATTGCCGCCTTATGAGCGCAGCATTCCCCGAACACGGAGCGCTCAACCTGCCTGAAATTCAGCGCGAAATACTGGAGTACTGGAGGGCGGAGCGGGTATTTGAACGATCCATACGCCACGAGGATCCCGCCTTTGTATTCTACGAAGGGCCGCCCTCTGCCAACGGAATGCCGGGCATTCACCACCTCATGGGCCGGGCCATCAAGGACCTTTTTTGCCGCTATAAAACCCAAAAAGGCTTTCGCGTAGACCGCCGCGCCGGATGGGATACCCACGGGCTTCCCGTGGAACTGGGTGTTGAAAAAGAACTGGGAATCACCAAAGAAGACATAGGCAAAACCCTCAGCGTCGCCGACTACAACGCCGCCTGCCGAGAGGCCGTTATGCGCTACACCGACGTGTGGAACCGCCTCACCGAGCAAATGGGCTACTGGGTTGACCAGGAGGCGCCCTACGTGACCTACAGGACTAAATACATCGAATCGGTCTGGTGGCTCTTGGGCGAAATGCACCGCAAAAACTTGCTCTACAAGGGCTACACCGTGCAGCCCTACTCCCCCAAGGCAGGAACCGGACTGAGCTCGCACGAACTCAACCAGCCAGGATGCTACCGCGACGTCACGGACACCTCGGTCACCGCACAGTTCGCCGTCGCCAAGACCGATCAAAGCCTTGCCCTTTTTGGCGACCGCCTGGTGCACCTGCTTGCCTGGACCACCACGCCCTGGACCCTCCCGTCGAACACCGCGCTGACGGTAGGTCCCAATATTGAGTACAGCCTGATTGCCACCACCAACCCCTACACCGGAGTCGACGTACAGGTAATTCTTGCCACCGCACTGGTTGCCAAATACCTAAACCCCGAAGAAGAAGGCTCCGCCTGGACCCGCGTAGCGGCAGTAAAGGGTTCAGCCTTGGTCGGTCTGCGCTATGAGCAGCTCCTGCCCTATGCCCTGCCCTACCTCGATGCCGACCAAGCATTTAGGGTGATTGCCGGGGACTTTATCACCACCGAAGACGGAACCGGAATTGTGCACACCGCGCCAACTTTTGGCGCAGACGACGCCCGCGTGGCCGCGGCCGCGGGCGTTCCGCCCTTATTAGTGCTCGATGCCGAGGGCATTCCCATGCCTTTGGTAGACCTACAGGGACGTTTTACCGCAGAGGCCGGTCCGCTAGCAGGCAAGTACGTGAAAAACAGCTACTACGCAGAGGGAGAAGAGCCCAAACTTAGCGTTGACGAAGAAATTGCGATACAGCTCAAGACCGACAACAAGGCCTTTAAGGTTCAGAAGTACGTGCACAGCTACCCGCACTGCTGGCGCACCGACAAGCCCATACTCTACTATCCCTTAGACAGTTGGTTCATTCGGAGCACGGCCGTCAAGCAGCGCCTTCAGGAGCTCAACAACAGCATCAACTGGAAGCCTGCCAGCACCGGAACCGGGCGTTTTGGCAACTGGCTGGAGAACCTCAACGACTGGAACCTCAGCCGCAGCCGATACTGGGGAATTCCGCTCCCAATTTGGCGAAGCGAAGACGGCCAGCATGAGGTCTGCATTAGTTCGCTCGAGCAACTACGCTCTGAACTCGACCGCAGCGTGGCGGCAGGGCATATGGAGGTCAATCCCTTGGCAAATTTTATTCCGGGCGATATGTCGGAGGCCAACTATGCGGGAGTCGACTTGCATCGTCCTTTTGTGGACGATTGGGTGCTGACCAGCCCCGAGGGCCAGGCCATGCATCGCGAGCGCGACCTCATCGATGTCTGGTTTGACTCGGGCGCCATGCCCTATGCCCAGGTGCACTATCCCTTTGAAAATAAGGACGCTATAGATGGCGGAACCGCTTTTCCGGCTGACTTTATCGCCGAGGGCGTCGACCAAACCCGGGGCTGGTTTTTTACCCTTCATGCCATCGCAGGTTTAGTCTTTGACTCGGTAGCCTATAAAAATGTGGTCTCCCACGGCCTGGTTCTCGATAAGAGCGGCCAAAAAATGTCAAAGCGGCTGGGCAACAGCGTGGATCCTTTTGAAGCCATGGAGAAGTACGGGAGCGACGCGCTTCGCTGGTACATGCTCACCAACGCCCAACCTTGGGACAACCTCAAGTTTGACCCCGACGGCGTGACCGAGGTGCAGCGCAAGTTCTTTGGCACCCTGCACCACAGCTACGGGTTTTTTGCGCTCTATGCCAACGTGGACGGATTTGACCCCAATGCCGCGCAGGTTCCGCAGGCCAACCGCGCCGAGCTCGACCGCTGGATTTTGAGCCGCCTGCACAGCCTGGTAGCCGAAACCACCGAAGCCATGGATGCCTACGAGCCCACGCGAGCGTTCCGCGCAACGGCGGACTTTGTGGTGGACGAGCTAAGCAACTGGTACGTGCGCCTCAGTCGCCGCCGGTTCTGGAAGGGAGCCATGGGCGACGACAAGCTGGCAGCCTTTCAAACCCTGCACGAATGCCTCGATACCGTGGCGCGACTCATTGCTCCCCTAGCGCCGTTTTTTGCGGAACAGCTTTACCGCGACCTCAACGGTTCTGCCGGTTCGGTGCACTGGAGCCGCTTCCCTGCGGCGAATGAAGGCCTGATCGACCGCGACCTGGAGCGGCGCATGGACCTCGCCCAACGCATGGCCAGCCTGGTGCTGAGCCTGCGCAAAAAAGAAAAAATTCGCGTGCGCCAACCCCTGCAACGCCTGGTGGTTCCGGTGCTTAATGCTACGCAGCACGCTGACCTTGATGCCATTGAGGAACTCCTGCTCCACGAAGTCAACGTGAAGAAACTGGACCGCGTGGAGTCTGATTCGGGCTTGTTTGTGCAGCGCGCCAAGCCCGACTTTAAGGCCCTTGGGCCCAAGGTGGGTTCGCGTATGAAGACGGTTTCTGCTGCCTTGTCGGCCTTGAGCGACGCCCAGCTGCGCGAGCTCGAGCGCAAGGGTCACCTGACGCTGGACTTGGCCGACGGCGCATTCCGAGTTGAGCCCGGCGATGTTCTGGTGGTCACCGACGACATTCCGGGAATGGCCGTGGCCTCAGAGCAGGGTACGCTCCTGGCTGTTGACCTTGAACTCAGCAGCGAACTGATTGCCGAAGGAATTGCCCGAGAGGCAGTCAACCGCATCCAAAACCTGCGCAAAGACAGCGGACTCGAAGTATCCGACCGCATTGAGCTTTGGCTGAGCGGCGCTCCTGAAGCCCTAGCGGCTATTGCCGCACACCGCGACTACGTGGCGGCTGAAACCCTCGTAGAGGCCTGGCCGGAGGGCCCGGCAACCGCCGAGGCCTTTAGAGCGGAATGCGATCTCGAGGGCCTTCTTATCACCCTTGCGTTAAAAAAAGCCTAGATGGCTTGTAGGGGGCCACATATTGATTAAATTCGGGCCACTTATGGAACCTACTGTACGCTACACCGATGCCGAACTCGAGGAGTTTCGCGCCCTTATTCTCGCCAAGATTGAAAAGTCCGAGGAGGACCTGCGCATTCTCAAGGAACAGTTTACCAACAACATGGATAACGGTACCGAAGACACCGCCCCGATGTTTAAAAGTTTCGAAGAGGGGTCCGAGACCATGAGTAAAGAGGCCAACGCCATGCTTGCTGCGCGTCAAGAGAAATTCCTGCGCGACCTTAAGGCGGCTCTTGTGCGAATCAGCAATAAAACCTACGGCCTTTGCCGGGTAACGGGCAAGCTCATCGACAAGGAGCGATTGAAGCTGGTGCCCCACGCGACCACGAGCATGGAAGGCAAGCTCATGCGTCGTTGAAGAGCCTGCGCAAACCATTTATTCTAGCTTTGGTGCTGATTCTGGCCGATCAAGCGCTTAAAATTGCAATCAAAACCCAGTTTGCGCTCGGTGACTCGATCGAGTTACTACCTTGGTTTCATCTGCACTTTACCGAAAACCCAGGAATGGCCTTTGGCCTTAGCTGGGGAGGAGCTACCGGAAAGATTTTTTTAAGCCTCTTTAGAATTCTTGCCATTGGTGGCCTCCTGTGGTATGCGATTCGGCTGGCCAAGGGCGGAGCGCATCCTTTTGTGCTGACCACCATAGCCCTAATTTTTGCCGGTGCCTTAGGTAACGTAATCGACAGCCTACTCTATGGATTGCTCTTTGACCGCGGACTTGTTTGGTCTCCGGAATACGAATTCTGGATGGCCTACGAGGGCGTTGCGCAATGGGGCAAGGGATACTCAGGGCCCCTATTGGGCAATGTGGTTGATATGCTGTACTTCCCGCTCTGGACCGGATACCTGCCCAATTGGCTGCCCGTCTGGGGGGGTGATTACTTTCAGTTTTTTAGGCCTATTTTTAATCTAGCCGACGCCTATGTTAGTCTAGGTGTTGTCTTTTGGTACTATGCGAGCCGCCGCCCCGAGTGGTGGCCCGCCTAAATTTTACACTTATGCGTTTTTTACTTCTTGCGCTGGGGCTATTGCCCCTTCTAGCTTCTGCCCAGCTCGCTCGCCACATTGACCAAGAAACAGCCGACCAGCTTTACCTGCATGAACGGTTCCTGTCGAGCGACGCTTTGGGCGGCCGCTTGCCCGGCTCAGAGGGAGGCGCCGAGGCGGCTCGCTACATTCAGGCCGAGATGAGACAAATTGGGCTGAGTCCGATGTTTGACGACCGATTCACGCAGGATGTCAAAATCCCCGATGCCGCTAAAGTTTCGGCAACGACCAACTGCCTGGTCCTGGGCAAAGACAGCGCTGCGCTGCGCGAGGACTTTTGGCCCAGCATGATGTCGGGCAATGGCAGGGCGTCGGGCACTATGGTTTGGGCTAATTATGGCCTTTCATTAAGCGGACAAGACGACTGGCAAAAGGTCAAGCCTCAGTCCGTAGTGGTAATGATGCGCGACGTTCCCAAGAACCTAGCCGACAAGGCTGGCAAGGCCGCAAGCCTTCAGGCCAGGCTGGCCGAGGCCAAAAAACGGGGCGCCCTTGCCGTGATTCTGCTCGCGCCCCAAGCAGGCGCAGCCAAGCTCGACCTGCTGCGTAGAATCCGCCCAATAGGGATTCCCGTAGTCGAGGTTCACAACCCAAAATGGGTAAAGCGTTTGGGCAAGCAAGCCAAAAAAGGCAAAAAAACCAGCCTCTCTGCGGAACTCATCGTGCAGCACATTACCGCCCCCAACGTGGGTGGATGGATTGACCGCGGCATGCAGCGCACCATCGTAATCGGCGCGCACTACGACCATGTGGGCCTCGGCGAATGGGGCTCGCGAAAGCCTGAACTTGCCGGGCAGGTGCACAATGGCGCCGACGACAACGCAAGCGGAACCAGCGTGCTCCTAACCCTAGCCAAGATGATGGTACAAGTCCCCGCGCTCGGGGATGCCAACCTTGCTTTTGTCGCCTTCACCGGCGAAGAAAGTGGCCTCATCGGCTCCAAGCACTTTGTCGAAACCATGCCCGCCCCCTTTGGCAAGGTCACGACCATGCTCAACCTCGATATGGTAGGCCGACTAAACCGTTCCGACTCCCTTAGGGTCTACGGCGTTCATACAGGCTATGAATTTGGGCAAATGCTCGAGACCATCCCCGCCGAAGGATTTTACTGGGACTTGAGAAACGAAATTTTTGGACGCTCCGACCATGCTCCCTTTATCGAAAAAGAAATCCCGTCGGTCTTTTTCTTTACCGGACTTCACGAAGACTACCATGCTCCAGGCGATGACTTGGACAAGATCGACATCGAGGGAATGGCTGCCGTCACCGGGGTTGCCTACCGGTTCATTCAGCTGCTTGCAGAGAATTTATCGCCCAATTTTAACCCGGAATCTCGAGAACAGTAATGGGCAAAAGTCCTAATATAGCGGTGATTGGCGGGGGTTCCTGGGCCACTGCCATCGTGAAAATGCTCACGCAAAACGAGGACTACGTAGGCTGGTGGGTGCGCAGCGAAGAGGTTGCGCTTCACATTAGGAAGCACCACCACAACCCCAACTACCTCTCTGACGCCGACCTACTAACGGACCGCATCTACGTAGACCACGACCTGCTGAGCGTGGCCTCTCAGGCCGAAATCCTAATACTGGCGATCCCTTCAGCCTTTTTGGCAGAGGCTATTGAGCCCCTGCGGGCCCTGCTGTCTACGAAGTTTGTTATATCGGCCGTTAAGGGAATCGAGCCGGAATCCCATAAAATTATTGGTGAGTACCTGCACGACAACATGGGCCTAGACTACAGCCAGTTCGGTGCACTAGTGGGGCCATGCCACGCCGAAGAAATTGCCCTCGAACGCCTGTCTTACCTGACCGTCGCTAGCGAAAACCAAAAGCTCGCCGAGACTGTCGCCCAAAAACTTCGGGGACCCTTTGTCAAAGTATCCTGCTCCAACGACATCTACGGAACCGAGTATGCCGCAGTGCTCAAGAATATCTATGCCATTGCCTCAGGCCTCGCCAACGGCCTGGGTTATGGCGACAACTTTCAGGCAGTTTTAGTAAGCTGTTCATTGCGCGAAATGGCTAGGGTGATAAGGGCCTTACACCCCATTAAGCGGCAAATAATTCAAACGCAGTACTCGGGCGACCTGTTTGTTACCATGTATTCTCCCTTTAGCCGCAACCGTCAACTGGGCTCTTTGATTGGCAAGGGCTACAGCCTTTCGGCGGCGAAGTCCGAAATGAAAATGATTGCCGAAGGCTATTATGCCGCCAAGCTAATAAGAGAGGTCAAGCGCCAGCGAGAAGTTAAAATGCCCATCGCCTCGGCCGTCTACAAAGTACTTTATGAGGCTGCCTCTCCAAAAAAAACGATGCGAGCACTCGCCGAAAAACTAAAGTAGGCCCAAGCCGCGTTGTACCTTTAACCTTCATTTATATAAATTATGGCACATAGCGTATTTCTGGGCATCGTTGGCCCATGGCAAATCGTCTTAATCGTGGCTGTTGTATTGCTCCTTTTTGGCGGACGCAAAATACCCGAGCTTATGCGGGGATTGGGCGGCGGCGTTAAGGAATTCAAGAAGGCCATGCGCGAAGAAGACGACGAAACCCCGAAGGACGACAGCAAGAAGCTGTCATGACCTTCCATCGGGTCGAAGACCTGCATCGGGCCTTAGACTCCGGTCAAACAACCTGTGTGCAGCTGGTACAGGAGTCCTTGCGCAAGGCAAGGGCCGAAAACCCTAGCATCAATGCGGTAGCGGAATTTTTTGAAGGTTCCGCCATGCAGCAGGCTGTTGGCGTAGATGCTCGTCGTGCCCAAGGCGACTGCCGTGCCCTTGACGGGGTGACTATGGTAATTAAAGACAACATGGTCTACCGCGACCATGCTTCGGGCGCCAGCTCCAAAATTCTTACGGGCTTCGTAAGCCCCTACACCGCCACCGCGGTTCAGCGCGTAGTCGACGCCGGGGCCTGCATCGTTGGACGCTCGAACTGCGACGAATTTGCCATGGGCTCCTCCAACGAAACCTCGGTCTACGGACCTGTTCGCAATCCTTTGGACCTCAATCGCACTCCGGGCGGATCCTCGGGCGGATCAGCGGCAGCCGTTGCCGCCGGCTGGGTTCATGCCTCCCTGGGCAGCGATACCGGCGGCTCCATTCGCCAGCCCGCCTCGTTCTGCGGAATTTTTGGGGCAAAACCTACCTACGGAAGGGTTTCGCGCTACGGTTTGATCGCCTACGCCTCCTCATTTGATCAAATTGGGCCCCTTGCCCGAAGCGCGAACGACCTGGCGCGCATCACCGAAGTAATCTCGGGCGCAGACCAGTACGACGGAACCTGCAGCGACCGCCCCGTGCCAAGCATGTCGGACAAAAGCTGCGACCCTCGAAGCTTGAGCTTTGGCTACTACCAAGAGGTTCTGGACAACCCCGCCCTGGACTCGGAACTTCGCGACGCCTTCATGGCTCGCATGAACCAACTCCGCGCCGAAGGGCACCGCGTCGAAGCCCTGCGCTTTGACTACCTCGACGCGCTGGTTCCGATTTACTACATTCTAACCACTGCCGAGGCCAGCGCCAACCTTGCTCGATTTGATGGCGTTCGCTACGGCTACCGCGCCGAGGGCGTCAAGACCCTCGACGAACTCTACAAGCGCAGCCGCTCTGAAGGTTTTGGAACCGAAGTGAAGCGCCGCATTCTTTTGGGGACCTTCGTCTTGCGCAGCGGATACTTTGACGCCTACTACGGCAAGGCTCAAAAAGCACGTCGCGCCGTGCAAAATGCCACCAATGCGGACCTCGCCAAGGTGGACTTGCTCATCAGCCCAACAAGCCCCCACCCCGCATTTGAATTGGGGCGCGAGGCAAGTGACCCAACCCTTATGTATCTTGAGGACATCTTCACGGTGCAGGCACCCATTGCCGGACTCCCGGCCTTGAGTTTGCCTATGGGACTCCATTCCAACGGAATGCCCATGGGATTGCACCTCACCGCCAAGGCCTTTGACGAGCCTACCCTCTTTACCGCCGCAGAATACCTCAGTTCATGATTCGTTTTATAGCGCTCCTTACCGCCCTCTCTTTTGCGCCCTCCATGATGGGCTACACCCCGCGCGCTGCAGCCGCAGACAGCCTCATCCATGGACTTGCAACCAAGGTGGACACGATGTATGCAAAGTGGTTGCTCAGCGGCAGCGAGCGCAACTGGACCAGCCAGTTCAAGGTATCCGTAGACAGCCTGGCCGGCGCCTCACTGGAATTGAGCGACGAGGTAATCAAACAACGCCTGGCCGCCCTTGACCGACGCTCTCCCATGGATCTTCGCTACAATACCGACGTCAAAAACGCCATCGCCATGTATGTCGTGCGCAAAAAAGACTTGGTTTCGCGCGTAATGGGCCGAGGCCGCTACTACTTTCCCATTTTTGAGGCTGCCCTCGATCAGTACAACCTGCCCATGGAACTGCGTGCACTGCCGATGATAGAGTCCGCCCTAAACCCACTGGCCACGAGCCCCGCAGGAGCAAAGGGCCTGTGGCAATTCATGTATGCCACCGGCAAGATTCAGGGCCTTGAGATTGGCAACTACGTCGACGAACGTTCTGACCCAGTAAAGTCCACCGATGCGGCGTGCCGCTACCTGCTCAAGCTGTTTGACATGTTTGACAACTGGGAGCTCGCCCTTGCTGCCTACAATGCAGGACCAGGCAACGTGGCCAAGGCCATTCGCGCCTCCGGAGGCAAGACGAACTACTGGGAAGTTCGCCCCTACTTGCCCAAAGAGACCCGCAGCTACGTTCCCAACTTTATTGCGGCAAACTATGCCTTGACCTACGGCGGACTTCACGGAATTTTTGCCGACATGCCCCCGGCTTCCTTTTTTGATGTAGATACCGTACAGGTGACTGCAACCCTTGATTTACTCCAGGCCTCGAAGCATTTTAGCGTGGATCCCGCCCTTTTAAAGGTGCTAAACCCGATGTACAAGCTGGGAATTATTCCGGCTCCCCGCGACGGAAAAATGTACCCCTTGGTACTGCCTCGGGCCGCGGTAGCGAGCTTTATGGAGTGCGCCGACTCCGCCTATGCCGGGTCGCAACCCAATCGCGCCAGCGCCTCCGAAGTGACGGCCGCGCCCACTGCAACTGCCACTGCCAGCGTAACGACGCTGCGGTACCATAAAGTTCGCTCGGGCGAAACCTTGAGCAGCATTGCCAAAAAATACGGAAGCAAGGTCAGCGACATTCAGCGCTGGAACCGCCTGCGCAGCACCACGATTCAGATTGGCCAAAGGCTCATCGTGAAGAAATGAGCGCCTGGACTCTGAGCCCAAAACCTGCCTCTCTTCCTGCCTTGGTCGCCAAGGTCGCTGTGCTCGGCATGCTTGCCTTGGTCGCAGGATGCGCCGCCGAGGAGCGCGAGGGCAAGGAAGGCGCTGAGGGGAAGGAAGGCCAAAAGCCCCAGCGCAGAAGCCTGCCGCCGAGCAACGGAACCCACAACGACCTAACCATAATCTGCCCCGAAGGCCTGTGGAAGGAGGCCGCTGGTTTGGCTGTGGCTGAAATTCTCGGAGCCCCCGTCGCGGGACTGCCCCAGGCCGAGCCGCGCTTTGGAATCATTCATGCGGTGCCGCAGAAGATTAACAGCCTTTTGCGCCGAGGCAAAAGCCTCCTAAGTATTGAGGTAATCCCCGACTCGACCGCGGTGCTGGAGGTACGCGACGCCTACGCCCGTCCGCAAATGGCCGTTCAGGTTATTGCGCCCTCGCTCGAGGCCTTGCCGAATATGCTAGCTAAGGTCCTTCCGGAGCTTGGGAACCGCTTTGCCGCGCACGACGCGCAGGTTCTGCGTCAAAAGCTCAAGGAACGATCGCAGTC
>NSIH01000030.1 GCA_002737315.1 Flavobacteriales bacterium | reverse complement strand
CAAAGAGCAAACTTTCGCAGCCTCCATGATGGCATCAAACATGGGCTCGTTGGTCAATGCCGCGTGACTTATGCGGTCCAAAGCCTGGGCGGATTCGACCTGACGGACTGCCTGAATCTGCTCAGCCCTGGCAATCTGCCGTTCTTTTTCGTCCACCTCAGCACGGATTACCTCGCCAGGAATCAAGGTAGGCGAACCCTTGCTGCTCAAGAAGGTATTTACGCCAATAATGGGGAATTCCCCGGTGTGCTTGAGCATCTCGTAGTGCATCGACTCCTCCTGAATCTTACCGCGCTGGTACATGGTCTCCATCGCTCCGAGTACGCCTCCGCGCTCGTTAATGCGGTCAAATTCAAGAAGAACTGCGTCTTCGACTAAGTCAGTCAACTCTTCGATAATAAAGGAACCCTGAATCGGATTCTCGTTTTTGGCCAAACCAAGTTCCTTATTGATAATTAACTGAATAGCCATCGCACGGCGCACGCTTTCTTCGGTCGGAGTCGTAATCGCCTCGTCGTAGGCATTGGTGTGCAGCGAGTTGCAGTTATCGTAGATGGCATAAAGGGCTTGGAGCGTGGTTCGAATGTCGTTAAAATCAATCTCCTGAGCGTGCAAGGACCTGCCCGAGGTCTGAATGTGGTACTTCAGCATTTGAGCCCTGGAATCCGCTCCGTACTTGTTCTTTAGAGCCTTAGCCCATATCCGGCGGGCCACGCGTCCGATTACGGCGTACTCCGGGTCGATTCCGTTACTAAAGAAAAAGCTTAGGTTCGGACCAAAGGCGTTGATGTCCATGCCTCGGCTGAGGTAGTACTCGACGTAGGTAAATCCGTTGGCCAGGGTGAATGCAAGCTGAGAAATCGGGTTAGCCCCCGCTTCGGCAATATGGTATCCACTGATCGACACCGAGTAAAAATTCCGCACCTTGCGGTCAATGAAGTAGGACTGCACGTCACCCATCAGACGAAGCGCAAATTCGGTGCTGAAAATGCAGGTGTTCTGCGCTTGATCCTCCTTGAGAATATCAGCCTGAACCGTTCCCCGCACCTGATTCAGTGCCTCGTCCTTGATGGCAGCATAGACCTTTGCCGGCAGCACTTCGTCGCCCGAAATGCCGAGAAGCATGAGACCCAATCCGTCGTTGCCCTCGGGCAAAGTGCCGTGGTAGCGCGGACGAACTTGACCCTTGGCTTCGTACTTGGCCTGCAGAACTTTCTCTACGTCAGACTCCAAGCCATGGACCTTAATGTACTTCTCGCACTGCTGGTCGATCGCGGCATTCAAAAAGAACGCGAGGACCATCGGGGCAGGTCCGTTAATGGTCATGGACACCGAGGTGGCAGGGTCGCAAAGATCAAATCCGCTGTACAAGCGCTTTGCATCGTCGAGGCAGCAGACCGAAACCCCAGCGTTGCCGAGCTTTCCATAAATATCTGGGCGGCGACCCGGGTCGCGTCCATAAAGAGTTACCGAATCAAAAGCCGTCGAAAGTCGTTTGGCGGGCATGCCCAAAGACACATAGTGAAACCGCTTGTTGGTCCGCTCTGGACCGCCCTCGCCGGCAAACATGCGCGTTGGATCCTCGCCTTGGCGCTTGAACGGGTACAATCCTGCCGTGTAGGGGAAGATGCCCGGAACATTCTCCTGGAGCTGCCAGCGAAGAATATCACCCCAGCTGCGGTAGGATGGAGTTACGACCTTGGGAATCTCCGAGTTCGAAAGGGACTTCGTGTGGGTAGGCAGCTTAATGTCCTTGCCCCTAACCCGGTAGACGTACTCGGGATTTTTGTAGCGCTGGCGAAGGGCATTCCAACCTTCGATTAGGGCCCAATTGTGCGGATCCAAATCCCGCTTGCGCAATTCCTTGGCCTCTACCATTCCAGCCACCAATCGATCCCGGTCTACAATCGTCGTGCGAAGCAATTCCGACTCGGCTCGGCCCAAGCTATAAAGAGCATCAGCGACCTCGGCCTGCTGGTGAACCCATGCGTTGTACCCGCGTATGCCCTCTGAAATCTCGCTCAAATAGCGGGTTCTGTGGGGCGGAATCACAAAGAGTTTCTCGCCGGGTTCCCGGGCAGACTCTGAAGTGATTACCCACTTCGAATCATTGGTTTTAAGGCGCAAGGCCTCCACGATGGCCACAAAAAGCAAGTTGGTTCCCGGGTCGTTAAACTGGCTGGCCATGGTGCCAAAAACGGGCATTGCGTCCAAGGGATCGTCCCACCGGAGGTGGTTTCGTTGGTACTGTTTTTTAACGTCGCGGAGCGCGTCTAGGGCTCCGCGCTTGTCGAATTTGTTTAGGGCAATCAAGTCGGCAAAATCGAGCATATCAATTTTCTCGAGCTGCGTGGCTGCACCGTAATCCGGGGTCATCACATAAAGCGAGACGTCGCTGTGGTCAATGATTTCGGTATCTGACTGACCGATTCCACTGGTTTCTAGAATAATAAGGTCGTATTTGGCCGCCTTAAGCACGGTTAATGCATCGCTGACATGCTTGCTCAGCGCAAGGTTGCTCTGGCGTGTAGCAAGAGAACGCATGTACACGTTGTCGTGATTGATGGCGTTCATCCTAATCCGGTCGCCGAGCAGGGCACCTCCGGTCTTGCGCTTGGACGGATCAACACTCACCAAACCAATTTTAAGGCCGGGAAAATAGCGAAGCACGCGGCGCACTAGCTCGTCAACCATGGAACTTTTGCCGGAACCTCCGGTTCCCGTGATGCCCAGAACCGGTGCCTGATTCAGGGCTGCCAGGGCCTCGACCTCAGCCCTTAACGTTTCATATACCTTGGGGGCGTTTTCTGCGGCAGAAATCATGCGTGCCACCGAGCGAGGCCGCTGAATTTTAACTCCTTCGAGGGCGTCTTCAACCTGACTTCCGATGGCGAAATCACAGCGCTCTAGAAGGTCGTTAATCATGCCCTGAAGGCCCATAGTCCGGCCGTCGTCGGGGTGATAGATCCGCGTAATTCCGTAGGCCTGAAGCTCGTGAATTTCACTAGGCAAAATAGTCCCGCCGCCGCCGCCAAAAATTTTTATGTGCCCCGCTCCGCGTTCCTCTAGCAAGTCGTGCATGAACTTGAAGTACTCCAAATGCCCGCCTTGGTAGGAGGTCATTGCAATGGCATTAGCATCTTCTTGTATGGCGGTCTCTACGACCTCCTGAGCACTTCGGTCGTGGCCCAAATGAATGACTTCGGCCCCTGACGACTGAAGGATTCGTCGCATGATGTTAATGCTTGCGTCATGCCCGTCAAAAAGCGAGGCCGCCGTGACAATTCGAATTGGATGCTTGGGCTTATAGGGTTGGGAATCCACCATAAAAGCAAAGATACCGCGCAGACTGCGACCCCTACTGCCGGATTGCTCGGTTGAGCAGATCCGGAAAGGTCCGCCAATCCCGAAACTCGAGATCAGGAATTGCCTGCGCGTCGGGTGCAATCGCATCCTGAGCGTTAAACCATGCCGTGCGCATGCCTACTGCCTGCCCCCCAAGCACATCCCGGAGTAAGGAATCTCCGATCATCCATGACTCCTGCGGCTGAGCGCCCGCTTCTCGAAGTGCTGCAGTAAAAATTCCTGCACTGGGCTTGTAGGAGCCCGCACGGTCCGAAGTCATGCGAACAGTGAAGAACTGGCTAAAGCCCAGGGCAGCTACCTTGCGATCTTGGGGTTCAGAAACTCCATTGGTGATAAGATGCAGCCGGTGGCCACCGCGGCTAAGTTCCTTAAGTGCTTCTTCAGCACCGTCGTAACCCTGCCCAAGGTCGGGCAATCGCTTCTTGAGTCGAGATTCGCAGTCTTTGACAAGCTCTCTAAGGTTTTTGGGAGACCCCTGAGCTACACCCATTTCGCCAAATAAGAGCGCAAACCGACGCGCTCTAACGTATTCTACTCCGAGGTTATGGTCTTGAATGTGGTCCCACAGACGGTCGTTTATGGCCAAATAGCACTGAGCAAATTGTGCAGAGGTCCCCAAGGAATTCCATCCTAACTCCGCGTGGAGCTCTTTAAAAAACATCTTGTGGTTGCCCTCATGATGCCAAAGAGTGCGATCAAGATCAAAAAAAAGATGGGCCATGGCTCAAAGGTCGATGCACGGGCTAGAGGAATGTCAAAAAAGTTAACCTTCTGCTCACGGATGTGGCACTTGTTTGCTCTATTTTTGGTGCTTAATTAAACCGTATGACCCCTCGTACCATTCTATATCTCCGCGTAGCCTTAGGGGTCATCGCAGTTTTATTTGCCTTTCGCATTTACCAAATCATCATGGAGCCCATTGAGTTCCAAAAAATTAAGGATCGACGCTACGAGGCGGTAATCATGCAGCTTGAGCAGCTTCGGGAGGCACAGCTCGCCTTCAAAGATGAATACGGTATGTATGCTACAGAAGTTACTACCCTAGTAGACTTCATTAAAAATGCAGAAGTTACCATCGTAGAGCGCAAGGATTCCTCGTTCATGCAGTTCAACAAGGTCTACCAAATTGACATGAACAAAGACACCATCATCTATCGCGTGATCGGAAGCGCCCCCGCTCTGACCAAACTCCGCAGTCAAAGAGAAGATTTGTTTCCCGAGGATCTCAATTTAGACGACTTGCTCACCATCAAATACAGCCAAGATTCCACCTTTAAGATGGGGACTGCAGTGATTGAGAAAAATGGGATTAAAGTCCCCGTATTTCAAATCAAGGCAAGCAATGCTGCGATATTCAGCGAATCCTACAGCAAGTACGAAAACTACATAAAGCGATTAAAAAACAGTGATTTAATCGTTGGTTCGCTCACCGAGCCGACCCTGAGCGGCAACTGGAATTAATCGCTTTGACTCCAAAGGTTTGGGTCGAACCCTCTAGCGGACTCCAATGGCATGATGAGTCGTTCTGCATGCTTATTCCAAAAAATCTTGCCGACTCGGACTGGCGCATTGTAGATCCTCAAGGAAGTTCCTGGTTTCGAAGTCCCCTAGACGAGCGCTATCATTTGATCTATCGCTTTTCTGAAAGCCCAGAGGGAGCGCAACCCCTAAGTCTTTTTAACCTTCGCAGGTGGCTGAGCAGCCGTCCCACCGGCCGAGTAGTTCGGGCCCAGTGGTGGAACAACCGTTTAGAGCTCGCCGCCTTAGACGGAACCCTAATAAAGGCCCATGCGGTCCATCGTGCCCCAAGTGCCGAGGATGCCGCCTACTTTGCCTTGCTCCTGTTTGACCAGCTTGACTGGGCGGGAAGTACGGTACCGCTGTTTTGGGAAGGGCAAGGAAGCGAAGACGTCCAGCAGTGGACGCAGCATTTTATTGCCCACTGGCACAGCCGTTCCCTTGAGGGTGTCTTGGGACTCGCATCGTGAGAATAATCCGAGGCTCCCACCGCGCCAAAATCCTGCGAGCTCCATCAAGCCTCCCCGTGAGGCCTACTACCGACATGGCCAAAGAAGGCCTATTCAACATTCTAGAGAACCACGTTACTTGGAGCGAAGTACGGGCCCTTGACCTCTTTGCCGGTACCGGAAACCTCAGCTACGAAATGGCCAGCCGCGGATGCCCTGACGTTACCTCTGTGGATAGCTACCGAGACTGCGTCCGTTACATTCAAAAAACTGCCGAACAGCTTCAGCTTCCTATTCGTACGGTGGGCGAAGATGCCATGCGCTTTGTGCAGCGCAATCCCAGCCGCTGGAACGTCATCCTAGCAGACCCGCCCTATGACTTTGCTCACTACGCAACGATAGTCGACCTTGCCATTGCACGCCTAGCCGAAGACGGAATACTAGTGGTCGAGCACAGTGCCGCCACGGATTTTAAGGATCATCCGAACTTCACTGAGGTGCGACGCTACGGCAGCGTACACTTTAGCTTTTTTGCAGCGCCTTAAGCCAGGCAGCTACCGCACGACTTCGGTGGCTGATGAGGCTTTTTTCGCGTTCAAGTAGCTCGGCAAAGGTTCGACCGTCTCCCTCTGAGGGCACAAAGAGTGAATCGTAGCCAAAACCCTGACTACCCCGCTCTTCTTTGGTGATTTCGCCTTCAACCTGGCCCAAATACAGGGAGGTACCCTCCTGGGTGGTCCAGGCCAAAACAGTTTTAAATCGAGCTTTGCGCTCTGCCGAATCTCGCATTTGCTCGAGGAGCTTGGCTCGATTGTCGGAATCTGATTTTTGAGGACCTGCGAAGTAGGCGCTGTGAACCCCAGGCAGACCATCTAAAAAATCAACTTCAAGTCCGCTGTCGTCCGCAAGGCTGGGCAGGCCGCATGCTCGCCACAGAAACTCAGCCTTTTGCTGGGCATTCTCATACAAAGTCGACCCCTCCTCAGGAAGTTCTTCTGCAATACCTACATCCGAGGCGGTTAGCAACTCCCAATGATCAGGAAGCACCGACCTTAGTTCGCGAATCTTGTGTGGATTCTGGCTTGCAAGCACCAATTTCACTTTGTACTGTCTAAAATTTGATCCTGCTCGGTGTTGGTGCGAAGACCTTCAGGAACCGAAGCGCGCACAATCTGAGCAAGGGCATCCACCATTCCTATTTTGCGGTTGCCCGGCAGGGTCAAAAGGGCAACCTGCCTAACGGGTCGAGGTTCCGCAATAGGCTTGACCCGCTTTTGGCGAACCGCAGAGAGTTCGTCAATTGCCAACTGGGGCAAAAGCGTCATTCCTAAACCCTCGTCGGCAAGGCGCACCAAGGTTTCAAACTGCCCCACCTTAACCGTAATGCGTTCGTTGGGACGCTCTACTCCGCAAAGCTTAAGAACTTGGTCCCTAAAGCAATGCCCCTCTGGAAGAAGCAGAATCTGCTCCATTTTGAGCTCCGAAGAGGTCAAAAATAAATCCTGAGACTTGGCATGACCCTCGGGCAAGTAGGCAAATAGCGGCTCGCGGTATAGGGCCTCTTGAACAAAGTGATTCGGTGAAATCGGAACCGCTAATATAGCGGCGTCCAGCATGCCCGAGTCAAGCTTCTCCAGCAACTGGTCCGTCCTGGCCTCTTCAATTTCTAACTTAAGGTTGGCAAATCGCCGGAGCAGTTCTGGGGCAAAACGCGGAATTAGGTAGGGTGCAATGGTAGGAATTATACCCAGGCGAAGCCTACCCTCCAGCGGCATGTGAAAGTGACGACTAGCCTCAAGAAGGCTTTGAGCCGAGTGCATCGTTCGTTGGGCATGAGTCAAAACCTGAACTCCCAAAGGAGTCAGCGCAATAGGTTGGCTCCTGCGGTCCACCAAACTTCCATTGACTAACTCTTCTAATTTTTGAATTTGTGCAGACAATGTTGGTTGCGAAACACCACAGGCCTTGGCAGCCCTACCAAAATGACAGTGCTCCGCTAAGGCCTCAAAGTACTGCAGCTGAATTAGGGTAATTGCCATGGAGCGTTCCATCGTTCCCACCGAAGATAGGGCACATTAACAGCCCCGAAACCTTGGTAAAAACGGGCTAGACCCTCCGCTGAAGTTCCCTCAAAGTCGAGAATTTTCCAACGGCCAACGGCCATAGTGATGAACTCATTAATGAGCCAAGTCATGGAGTTACTCTCGCGTCCCTCCGGGGTAGTTGCACTAAAAAGCAGCAGGGCCCGATCTCCAGAAAAAGCCACAAAAATACCAGCAAGCCATTGGTTGCCTTCGCCCAGCGCAGCCCAAACCGCTCCCTTGCCTTGGTGCAGCAGGTGGTACATGGCCGTCTTCATGGCCTGCTCGTAGCCCTTGGGAATAGTGTACTTATCCCCTTGATTTTGCACAAAATAATTCCATAACTCCTCGGGATTACTGTACTCCCAGAGCTGGTTGCCAGAGGCCTTCGCAAGATTTCGGCGGGTCTGGCTTGAATAACCTTGGTGCAGTGCCTCGTAGCTCCCGTCCAGCCGCAGCTCATAGTTGGGGGCGGAGGACCAACGCTCCAACCCTGCCTTGCGCCAATGCCAACCTCGGTCCGCATTCCAGCCAGTCGGCCTGCTCATACTCAGGCGCAATCGGACCAGCCTCGGGAGCGCATCCAGCGCCGCCCTTAGCCGGTCAGGATCGTCTGCTGCAGTGCCCAATGGTCCGAGCCGCTGGGCTCCGAAGGGGCAAAATGCCTGCTTAAAACCCCATTTACTCCGCCCTATGGCAAAAGGAAGACTGAGATCTTCGGACTGCAGCGCCATCCAGTTTGTACCCAGGCAATCCAAGTAGCCCATACGATCGTATGGGAAGGCGTCGCTGCGAAGCGAATGGGCCAGTTCCCATTCTTCTTCGTCGGGGTTTTTGGTAATTTTAAAGGAGCTCATTGGGGGCGCATTCCGCCAACCAAAGTTCGAGGCCCAGCAGCCAATTCCCAAAATTTTTTGCATTCCGCTCTGCCGCGGGTCTCGGACCAAAAATTCGCCAATGGGTTCCCACTCGAAGCGGGGCGCCTACCGACCACGCGGCCGCCTGCAGTTCGTGCAAATTATCGGCTATTTCGCGCGGACTCTTCCCTAAAAAGTTCTGATCCATTGCCGCTACGGGCACCAGACTAAAACCATCGTCAAAGGGAACCGCGCTAGCCCATCCCGCCCGAAACCCCGGGACGTCGGCAAATTCTAGGGACCAATCCTCGGTCAGACCGAGATCAGAAAGCCTTTTAGCAGCCTCCCGCTGGCCTGCATTGCGCAGAAAGTGAAACCGCTGCCGCAGCACGGGGCGATCCAGTATTTGTTCGAGGTTGGCAAGCTCCTCGCGAAAGCCGCCCGGGTGATCATGGCTGCCATAAGACAGGTGGCTCGCGACCTCAAACCTCATTTGGAGCTGCCGAAGGGCTTCTTTGACGCTCTTGTACTTAGCCCCTACGCCCCGATCGTACTGCCCCCTCCGACTCGAAAGAAGGGCAAAAAACTGAAAACCCAGGTTAGGATGCCTCTTCTGCATTCCCACCCAGTAGGTCATGCTAAAAAAAGGATCCGGGCCCATTAGGCGTTCCTTCACCGCGATCCACACGCCCATAAACAGATCTCGAAGAAATCCACCCGCGGCCGAAATCCAACCACGACCACGATAGGCAAAAAGATGGTCAATGTCCACCACCACAATTGGATCAGGGCGAAGCAATGCAGGCATTTCTATGCCAAGCAATCGTCCCAACTCCCGGGCTCGTAGCTCCGCCTCGGGAAGGGCCAAGCTGCGCTTGGCGCTAAGGCCCATCGGACGAAGGTGCTCGTCCTTAGGCAAAATCTGCTCCCAAAAATTAGTTCGCCACAGGATCCAGGCAGCATGGTCTTCGGCTTGGGGTTCCTCTATACTTGGGGAATCAAGCCAACCCGAATCCCCCCATTCAAGGGCATCCGGGCTCTGACCAAACGAAACGCTCCGGCCCCAGGCCTGCCCAAGCAGCCTTGCCGTATCGCCGTGGGCGAGCCCCGGGTTGCTGTGCTTGAGAACCGTGGTCATCGGTTTAAGATACGTAATCCCGCCGCCAAGGACTCCGCCATGCGCACCGCGGACCGCCCGTCGCCGTACAACTCGGGAACCGCGGGAGTCCCCAATTCTTGCCAGGAGGCAAACTGAGCCCTAATAACAGACTCGAGATCGGGTAAATCAGGATTGATCAGGGCCGTCCAGCCTGACTCTACAAGCTCGGCCCATTCCGTTTCGCTGCGCAAAACAACAGCGCGGCGTCCTGCAAAAAACGCCTCCTTCTGGAGTCCGCCCGAGTCGGTTATTACCCAAGCCGCATCGTAGAGTACCTCCAAAAGTGCGGACCTCGTCATGGGCTGGCAATCGGGGATATTCTTGCTGCCAAGGCCAATGGCCCGATGGCGGGGGTGACGAGGCCAAATAACCTCAAAATCACGCGCCAAACCGTCTAAGGCCTCTTCAAGCCTCTGCAATCGCCCCGGATTATCAATATTGGTGTTGCGGTGAAGGGTTACGAGTACTTTATTGCCTTCGCCAGGACGGTAGGGGTGCCTCGGGAAGGCATCCAGCATCAAATCTCCGGGCCTATCTACCCATGGACGACCTGTGTCGAGCCCCTCCTTGCGAAGCTGCCTTAAAGCCCCCAGAGTGGGAGCCCAGAGCCAGTTCGCTCGCTGATCCACCCAAACTCGGTTGTATTCCTCGGGCATGGCGTCGTTAAAACTTCTTAAGCCCGCCTCGGCGTGAGCAAGGGGAAGACCGAGTTCCAAGGCTGCCTTAGCTCCTAAAAGGGTAGAGTCCGTGTCGCCGTAAACTACTAATGCATCAACCTGCGCTTCCCTTAGGGCATCGACTAAATGGGTTAAGTCCGCGATTCGGTCGCTCCAAACCCCTGAGTAATCGGGCCTAAGTCCCAATTCTTGCCAAAAAGAATCATTCATGCTCGAGTCAAAGTGCTGGCCAGTGTGCGCAATCCAGTTTTGGCCTCCTGCCTCTGAGACAGCAGCCACCAGGGGCTTCAACTTTATAAATTGTGGCCGTGCACCCACAACGTGGGCAATCTTGCGGGGGGCTAAGGTCCAGGCATCCATCCTCTGTCGGCAAAACTAACATATTGGTTCTGCCCGATAATCAAATGATCCAAACAGGTTAGCTCCAGAATCTTGGCGCCGTCAACGAGTCTTTGGGTTAGTCGACGGTCTTCCTCAGACGGCTCTAGCCGCCCGCTCGGGTGGTTATGAGCCACGACCAAAGAGGGACTTCGCAGTGCCAATGCCCGCTGGTACACCACCCTAACGTCGGCAGCCGTTGCGGTCCACCCTCCGCGCCCAACGCATTCGTAGTGAATTATCTTGTTGGCTCGATTCAGATAAACGACCCAAAATTGCTCGTGGTCTAGTGCGGACATACTTGGATTCAATAGCTGAAATACGTCGTCGGAACCCCGGATGAACCGGTCGCGTCCGACCGACTCGTTGCTGGCAGCACGCCGCCCGAGCTCAAAGGCCGCAGCAACTGCGGCAGCCTTGGCCAAACCCACCCCACCCATACTCTGAAGAGCGAGCACGTCAGCTGAGGCTAGACGCTGAATCTGCCCACCATGCTCGTCGAGCAAGGCTCGAGCCAGATCGACCGCCGTATTCTCTCGGGTTCCAGACCTTAAAATAAGCGCGAGGCACTCCGCCGTAGTCATCCCCCGAATACCTTGAGCCATAGCTCGCTCACGGGGGCGCTCCTCCTCGCTCCATGAGCGAATGGATCGAGCATTGTATTCTTGATTCATGCCCCAAAAATCATGTTGATTCAAGGGCCTAGCCGTAGGATAAACGCCTATAAGCATTTACCAAAAACAAGCCTAAACAAAAAAACCGCCTCTCTCGAGGCGGCTGTAGTTTACCACTAAAATCCACAGGCCTTAGGCCATTTGGTTGACGTGCTTTGACAAGCTCGACTTCAAGTTCGAAGCCTTATTCTTGTGAATAATGTTGCGCTTGGCAAGCTTGTCGAGCATTGAGCTCACAATAGGCAACTGAACCGCAGCGGCTGCAGCATCGGTCAAAGCACGCAGTGCACGCAAGGCATTACGGGTGGTCTTGTGAAAGAACTTGTTGTGAATGCGCTTGGCCTGGATTTGGCGGATGCGCTTCAACGCGGATTTATGATTAGCCATAGGAGCTTTTAATTAATTAAGTGACCCGTACGGGATTTGAACCCGTGATCTTCTCCGTGAAAGGGAGATGTCCTGAACCGCTAGACGAACGGGCCCAACGTTTTGGGAGCGCAAAGGTATAAAATTCCCTCACAACCAACAACAAAGGTTTGAGAAACTTACGACCCCGAGGGACGAAATCCCAGTCTTTTGCCGGTACGCTGCCGTAGTTCCTCGCGAATTCCCTCTAAAGCCAAAACAGAAACTTCCTGAACGTCCTTGAACGGGGCGGCCTGCAAATCAAAGTCCATTGCCGTGGCCATCAGGCGATAAAGCCAAATCTTTAAAACGTCCGCACTCAATTCTGACTCCGATAAGGGCAAGTTCAAAGGACCCAAACCCTCGGCAAAATGGTGCCCCTCGCCGTTCACAAAAAAACGACTCATTAGCGTTCCTAAATCGTTTAAACGCCGCATTCTGAAGGAATCCGACAAAAAGTTATAGACATGAATGAGTCCAAAATAGGCACGATTGGGATTCGTCTTGACGTAGGCCGTCTCCATGACACTGTGGCCCTCGGGTAATAAAAACGCATTCGTGTGCACCTGAAACACCAAAGAGTCCCCCGAGAAGCGAATTTCAAATTCGAACTCGCCGCGGTCCACAAACTCGACTACCACAGAATGGTCAATAGCAACCATCTTACTGTTCAAATCAAGGGCAACCGACTGAACCACAGTCCGCAATTGGGCAAAAGCCAACAAAACACGACGGTGTACCAGCTGTTTGTTGCTGGATTTAGTAGCCAGGGTTTGGAGAATACCCTCCGGATTTGATTCGGTGTTCATTAGTATGCTCGTGCAAAAAGCACCCTCTGAATCGATGGCCTTCCCGTAAGGACGCAGGCACCGTCTTCGAGCGGATTATCAATGGGAATACAGCGAATGGTCGCCTTAGTTTGTTCTTTAATGCGATCTTCGGTCTCTGGACTACCGTCCCAGTGGGCCATTACAAAGCCACCCCGTTCAATAGCCGCCTCAAACTCAGCCCAGGAGTCCACTCGGTGCATGCTTGCCGCCAATCGGGCCGAGGCGCGGTCCAAAAGGGCCTGCTGGATTTCTTCGAGGCGCGCGGGAATGGAATCCGCAAGTCCTTCAATCGCCACGAATTCCTTAGTCAACGTATCCCTTCGGGCCAACTCCACCACTCCGTTTTCGAGGTCGCGCGGACCAATACCCAAACGCAAAGGGACACCCTTTAGCTCGTACTCGTTAAACTTCCAACCTGGCTTGTAGCTGTCTCGGTCATCGTACTTCACGCGGACTCCTTTGGCGCGCAGTTCCGCAACCAACTTCTTTGCAACCAATGAAATGGCCAGCAACTCCTCCTCACCGCGGTAAATCGGAACAAGTACCACCTGAATGGGAGCCAACTTGGGTGGCAAGACGAGTCCGCTGTCGTCAGAATGCGTCATTACCAAGGCGCCCATCAAACGCGTAGAAACTCCCCAAGACGTGGCCCATACGTGCTTAACCTGGCCGTCGCGATCTTGAAATTTGACGTCAAAAGCCTTGGCAAAATTCTGCCCTAGAAAATGACTGGTTCCTGCCTGAAGTGCCTTGCCGTCCTGCATCAAAGCCTCTATGCAGTAAGACTCTAGTGCTCCGGCAAATCGCTCGTTGGCAGTCTTGGTGCCTCGTACCACAGGAATCGCCAGAACGGTCTCGGCGAACTCCCTATAAACTTCAAGCATCTGCTCTGCCTCTGCTATTGCCTCCTCTCGGGTGGCGTGGGCCGTATGCCCTTCTTGCCATAGAAATTCGGTGGTCCTAAGGAAGAGCCGCGTACGCAATTCCCAGCGGACTACGTTCGCCCATTGATTCACTAAAATCGGAAGGTCGCGGTAGCTCTTTACCCAGCCGCGGTAGGTGTCCCAAATAATGGTCTCCGAGGTGGGGCGCACGATGAGTTCTTCCTCAAGCTTAGCGTCTTCGTCAACAATGACCCCCTTTCCGTCGGGGGAATTTTTGAGCCGGTAGTGGGTAACTACGGCGCATTCTTTAGCAAAGCCGTCAACGTGCGCCGCCTCCTTACTAAAGTAGCTCTTGGGAATAAAAAGCGGGAAGTAAGCATTTTCATGGCCCGTCTCCTTAAATCGTCGGTCGAGTTCCGCCTGCATGCCCTCCCAAATTGCGTAGCCATGAGGCTTGATAACCATGCAGCCGCGCACGCCAGAATTCTCGGCTAAATCCGCCTGAATAATGAGCTCGTTGTACCATTTGCTGTAGTCGACTTCGCGAGGCGTGAGATTCTTCGCCATTCTTGGTATAAATATTGGTTCTTTGGATACTGAACCTCAAAAGTACGCCCAATGCGCTCCTACCTAATCCTCATCCCTGCTGTCACCCTGCTGACTGCATGCGGCATCCAAGGAACCTACCGTGATTTTGACGGGAGCTACTCCTGGACGAACACCCAGGCATACCGCGAAGGCTACCAGTCTGGATTCGACCGCGGCTACCAAGAAGGCATCGAGGACCAAGACATGGACGACCGCGGCGCCGAATCCATGAATCGAGCCGGACGTAGGCGGACCATAGTCCGCTACGAGTACTACCCCACCTACTACAACAACTGGAGCCAGCCATGGATGCAACCCTATGGATTTGGGGCTGGATGGAATCAAGCCAACCGATGGAATCGCAGAAACCATTGGAATAACTACTGGAACGACCCTTGGGGCTACGGCGGCGGTAACTACTGGAACGACCCTTGGGGCTGGAACAGTCCATGGGGCTGCGGTGGATATAATGGCTACAGCGGTTACGGTGGATATTATGGCAACGGGGGCTATGGCGGATATTATGGCTACGGAGGCTACAGCGGTTTCGGCGGTTTTAATCTATGGAACAACCAAGGATGGGGCGGAAACCAGCCTGGCGGCGGTTCAGGGGGCAGTGCCGAACCTACGCCCGACGACGGACTACGACGGCAGCAAATTCAATCGGGATTAGTGCCCTACCGACGTCCTGTAGTAGCAAACAACTTGAGTGGTGGCCGCCTAGAATCTACGGACACGCGCGAAGCGCTTCAGACTCGTCAAGAATCCTCAAGCGGCGAAGGACCGGTCGAACGTCCGGGCAGCATTTCAGAACCCCAACAGACCCGAAGCAGTGGGCAAACTAGGCCAGCAAGCAGTGGCCTACAAAGCACGAGCCAGCCGGTTCCGCAGCGAGAAGTTCGGCCCGCCGCGCCGCAGGAGCGCAGGCCAGCAAGCAATACGACGAGCCCAAGCCGGTCGGGAGGTTCTGCTCCTTCCATGCAGCAGCAGCAGCAGCAGCAGCCGCAGCGGCAACCCAGCAGTAGCCCGCAGCGAGGCGGCTCCGGGACTCGACGACCACAGTAGCCATGAAGAGGAACCCGTATTTAGTTCTGATTGCCTTAAGTATCGGACTTTCATCGGCACATGCTCAAAGCGCCATGAGCGCCGTGTGGATGCAGCGGAACCAGCTCTTCGGTACCGCGCGCTACAACGGTTCTGCCGGTGCACTCGCCGCTTTAGGGGGCGACGGTACTTCGAGCCTAGAAAATCCAGCCCTAATGAATTCGAGCAACTTTGGCGGAATGGAATTGAGCGGCCACTTTCGGTCGGATCGAGCGGACTTGAGAAGCCAGGGAGCGGGTATTGGGCAAGCCTACATCGTTGGTTCATGGCGCCATAATAGCAAAGCTCGATTTTCCCTAGGCCTTGCGCACCAGCAGCAGGGATGGTTCCCCAACTACTGGATTCTGTCAGAAGCCAACCCTCAGGAGTCCGCTGTTTCTACCTGGATAAACCAGTCCAACGGACTCAGTCCAGACCAGCTTCTTAGCAGCGGACTCTACGATGCCTATGCGGCCTACATGGGTTACCTGACGAATGTGGGGGCGGGCAATCAGTACAGCGCCGACGCAGAGGATCTACCCTCCTACCGCCAGCAACGTTTTGTGCGCGAGTATTCAAGTTCCTCATGGTCGGTTCCAATTGCTTTCAAAACGTCAAAGATTTCGTTAGGCATAAGGGTAGAGAGCCGCACCGGACGCGCGCAGGAACGGTTTATAATGACCGAATCGGGATTCAGCCCCATTGGCTTGACCAAGGCTTATGAAAAAACCGTAGTCGACAGCAGCAACTGGAGCCTTTGGTCTCTGAGGCTTGGGGTAGCTTTTCAGGCCACTGAGAATTTGCGAATCAGCGCAGCCCTTCAGCCCGCGACCACTGCAGAAGTGGACTGGGAATACCGCAACCGAGTGAGGCCTGAAGCCAACGATCCAATGGTTACTCTGACGCCGTTTGAGCTCTACGACAAGCAAAATTTCAGCTACCAATTGCCCTTTCAAATGCAACTCGGCTTTGCGAGAACTTTTGGAACCAAGGCCGCGCTGACGGGAGTTTGGATTTACCATGGTTCCGTAAATGCCCTCATCGGTAGCCCCCTGTCGTACTACGACATTGGCAGGGCTATGGCTGATGAACTCCAAGCCCACCAGCAGTTTAAACTCGGTGGCGAGTACCGCCTGTCAGAAGCATGGACGGTCCGATCTGGGTTTCAGTGGTCGGGCTCGGCTACGGTCTTCTCGGACCACAGCGCGCATCGCATGCTTGGATTGGGAATCGGCTACCAAGAGCTTGAGTACGCGCTAGACCTGGCCTACAACCTGGTTCAAACCAGTGGAAGCATCAATCCGCCCTGCGGCGGGGATTGGGTTCTGCCCGCGCTGCACCAACGAATTACGGCCACCTACCGGGCTCGATTCTAGGGCCGCATCTACAGGGGCTGCAACCTGATGTATTTTTGGGGCTATGAAACATATTATTTGGATGGCGATGCTGCTTGCCCTGCCCGCATCGCTCATCGCTCAAAAACTTGACGCTCTGGCCTTTCGTGCCGTCGGACCGGCCCTCACAAGCGGCCGTGTAGCAGACCTCGCAATCAACCCCCTTAACCCCGACGAATGGTACGTCGCTGCTGCCTCAGGCGGAGTATGGAAAACTACCAACCACGGACTGACCTTTGAACCCCTTTTTGATGACCAAGGCTCCTACTCGATCGGATGCATCACCCTGGACCCTAGCAACTCCCACACCGTTTGGGTGGGCAGTGGCGAGAACAACAACCAGCGTTCGGTAGCCTACGGCGACGGGGTTTACAAATCGACCGACGGCGGCTCGAGCTGGACCAACGTCGGGCTAAAAGCCTCAGAGCACATTGGAATGATTGCCGTGCATCCCAAAAACTCCAACATCGTGTGGGTCGCGGCCTACGGCCCCCTCTGGAGCAGCGGCGGCGAGCGCGGAATCTACAAAACCACCGACGGGGGAACGACCTGGAGGAGGGTACTGAACGTGTCGGAGCACACGGGATTTAACGAAGTGCACTTGGATCCGCGCAACCCCAATATTTTGTTTGCTACGGCCCACCAACGCCGCAGGCACGTCCACACCTACGTCTCGGGCGGGCCCGAATCCGGCCTGTGGAAGTCTGAAGACGGCGGCGAAACCTGGTCTGAGGTCAAGAACGGCATTCCTAGTGGCGACAAGGGACGGCTGAGCTTGGCGATTTCGCCAGTGAACCCTGACCTGCACTACCTGATGGTCGAGGGCCATGGAACCTACCGAAGCACGAACCGCGGCGCATCCTACAGCAAGCGCAGCGACCACGCTACCTCGGGCAACTACTACGTGGAGCTTGTCGCGTCGCGCAGCGATGCCAACACCCTGTACAGCATGGA
>NSIH01000003.1 GCA_002737315.1 Flavobacteriales bacterium | reverse complement strand
AACGAAGGCTGCGACGCCGAGGTGCTCATTGGCTTCAACCACTGTTCTCCCCAGGACTTTGCCGGCTTTTCGGCGGTGTACTACGGCAACGACGGCAGCTACAGCCCAGTGCGTCACCTCAAGTCGGGTTTGGGCAACATTAGCAAGCTGGGCGGAGCGGAGCGCTGGGGCGACTACTTTGGCATTCAGCAGGACTACGCCCGCCCTGGATTCGCCTGGCTTGCCGGCTTCTATGCCTTGGGCAACGGCGGCAACGGAACCTTCATGCACCTTCTTCAGTCGCCGGATTCTACGCAGCTCTCGGTTGCCCTTAGTTCGGGCGGGCAGGGTTGCTCGAGGTATGCAGAAGCAGTCCCTCAGGGCAGTGGGCCCTTTCAGTTTAGCTGGTCCGACGGAAGCACGACGGCGCGCAGTTTTGAGGGCTGTGGGGGCGACACCCTCTACGTTCGCGTTACCGACGTTCGCGGATGCAGCTACGATGCCATGCAGGTGCTTCCCATGACCAATGCGGAGGCTCCGCTGCTTTTCCCCAACCCTAGTTCCAGCGAAGTTTTTGCGCTTATTGACGTGCCTAGCAAGGGGCATGTTGATTTTGAGGTCTTTGATGCCAGTGGGGCCCGTGTTGAAGTGGCCCAGGCCCAAGTCCGCGCCGGACGAAACGAGATTTATGCCTGGCTCGGTCACCTTCCTAGCGGCACCTATGCAGTGCGAATTGGCTTTTGGGATGAGCGGGCGGACCAAGCGGAGTCCTTAATTTTGCACCGCCAAACCCTCATAATAGCCCCCTAATGCATACCGTAATCATTACCGGCGGAGCCGGATTCATCGGCTCGCACGTGCTGCGTCGCTTCGTGCAGCGCTACCCCCACTACCGAGTGGTTAATGCGGATTCGCTAACCTATGCGGGCAACCTCGAGAACCTCGCCGACCTGGCGGATTCCGAAAACTATTTTTTTGAGCGCGTTGACATTCGTGATGCCGCCGCCGTGAAGGACCTCTTTGACCGCTACCAGCCCAATGGGGTGGTGCATCTGGCCGCAGAAAGCCATGTAGATCGTTCCATTGCCGACCCAATGGCCTTTGTAGAAACCAACGTAATCGGAACGGTAAACCTCCTCAACGCTGCCCGCACTGCCTGGGCCGGAGCCATGGAGGGCAAGCGCTTCTACCACATTTCTACGGACGAGGTTTTTGGTGCACTGGGTGCCGAGGGGCTTTTTACCGAAGAAACTCCCTACAGTCCCAACAGTCCCTACAGTGCGTCTAAGGCCAGCAGCGACCACTTTGTGCGCGCCTACCACGAGACCTACGGGCTTCCGGTGGTTTTGTCGAACTGCTCCAACAACTATGGGCCAAACCACTTTCCTGAGAAGCTGATTCCGCTGATGATTCACAACATCATAGAGGGCAAGCCTTTGCCGGTTTATGGCGACGGCAAGTACACGCGCGACTGGCTTTACGTCAAGGACCACGCCTCGGCCATTGACCGGGTGTACCACGACGGTCGGAACGGCGAAACCTACTGCATCGGAGGTTGGAACGAGTGGCAAAACATCGACTTGGTGCAGCTGCTATGCCGCACCATGGACCAAAAGCTGGGGCGCCCCGAAGGCGACAGCGCCAAGCTTATCACCTTTGTCAAGGACCGACCGGGCCATGACAAGCGTTATGCCATCGACGCCACTAAGATTCACCGCGAGCTCGGCTGGAAGCCTTCCGTAACCTTTGAACAGGGCCTGAGCGAGACCATTGACTGGTACCTCAGCAACGAAACCTGGCTGCGCAACGTCACCAGCGGAGCCTACCTCGACTACTACAGCGCCCAATACGGCGCCTGAGGCATGCTAGAAGGCTCCGAGGTCCTGGCCGTCATTCCCGCACGCTACGCCAGCACGCGCCTGCCAGGCAAGCCCTTGGCCCTGATTGCCGGCAAGCCCATGATACAGCACGTGTGGGAACGGGTTTCTGCGGTCCTTCCCGCCGTGGTGGCCACCGACGACGCCCGCATTGCCGAGGTAGTTTATTCTTTTGGGGGTCGGGTTCGCATGACCTCCGTCGACTGCCCGAACGGAACCGCCCGAGTCGCTGAGGTTCTTGCGAACTGGGGAGGGCCGCACCCTGAAATCGTGCTCAACGTGCAGGGCGACGAGCCCTTGGTCCAGGCCCACGACCTTGAAACCCTGGTGCGCCTAATGCGCCGCCCCGAGGTGCGCATCGGAACCCTCGTTACGCCCGCCCGCGCCGCCGACCTAACGTCACCGAACAACTGCTTTGTGCAGCGCCTTCCCGACGGCCTTTGCACCAGCTTCAGCCGCGACCCCGAGTGCTGCAGTATTCAGGCTTGGCGCCAGGTGGGCATGTACGGATTCCGAGCTGAGGTACTTCCCCAGCTCGTGGCCCTAGAGCCCACCCCGGGCGAACTCCGCGAGCGGCTCGAGCAGCTTCGTTGGCATGAATCAGGATTCCCGATCTACAGCGCCGAAGTCGCCGCTGCCGGCATCGGCGTGGACAGTCCTAAGGATTTAGACAACGTGCGCGGAATTTTTGGTGGATGAGTTCCGCCTAAAGCTTAATAAACTTGGAGTGAAATGAAGTGCCGGTTTGCGACAGGTAGCGAATAATGTAGTGACCCTTAGATAGTGCAGACACGTCAAGGGTGTATTCGTTGAATCCGACGACTTCAAATGGAACAAAAAATACTCGACCAAGCAGATCAATAAAGGTTAGGGTTTCTAAACTACCGATGGGGAGAATCGGCTTAATAGTTATGCCAGCCGAAGATGGATTGGGATAAATAGCAAAAACTTCAGGATTCGATGATGTGGAATTGTAGTGAGCTCGAAAAACGGTAGCGTTTGTCTTCAATGTATCGATAAAAACCGGGTTTAGGGTATCCGTAATCAGATCGTTTGATTCCCAGTGAGAAAACGTATAGTCATTCTTTGCCCGAGCCTCGATCTTTATTGGGATGCCATCAAAGTACGTACCGGTCCAAGGGTAGGCCTCAGGCGTTACGGTGCTGACGGTTATGCTTCCCGAAAACAACGGGTACACATCAAGGGTCAGGTCAACTTGCTGGGGCAATTGTAATTCATTTTGAATGTGGTTGCGCACCTGCTCGGAGCGGCACGACAACTCACTCTGAAAAAGCAAGTGGGTCTGGTACAATTCACTGAGCTGCACGGGAACATTATTTGCATCACCCCAACGCTGGTAGTGCTTAGGCATCTCCAAAATCGTCTGATTAAACATGGAATTCTCAACAGCCAGCACGCGAGAAGGTAAAAACTGGGTATTCATTTGATCGGCAAATCGGTTGATGAAGTAGTGCCTAAATCGATCATTTTGCATGCCTCGAAGCCAAATATTCAAATGGGGATTATTGGTGTCGGCGGCAGTAAGGGAGGCCAAAAAATTTCTACTGCAGTTGGAGTTGGGGTCATCGCTGGGCAGCAATCCCATTTCGAGATCCATTAGGCAGTATCTCCATCGGAAGTTTGTCGCGTCTGATCGATAAAGCTTAAGGTTGTTGTAGCCGAAAGCCCAGTCACCATTGTCCATCCAGCTTTCGGCGATGATATAGTCGGTGTAGTACTTCATGTCAAAGTGCCGGTCAGCTTCAGCCCAAAAAGTGGTATCAGATGGGTCAATCTGCAGCAAGCTGTCGTAGGAATCATAAAATGACTGGGTAGAACCCTCGATGGCTCGGAGCACGAAACCGTACTGTGACGTGGAACCCAGAATTTCAACCGAATCTGGGTCTGCGCCCTCTAAGAGTTCAAACATTTCAATGTTTAATTTCTCCCTCAGCTCATAAAGACCCCAGTAGGCACCATTTAGATAAACAGTTACGGGTCTCCAAGCAGAGTAGTAGTTATTGTTGCCTTCTCCCGCAATTTTAACCTGGGCGGCATCTTTATAGGGAAGTCGCAAATACTGATTGCTTCCATTTCTCAGGTAAAAATCACTATAAGTTGTTCTGTTTGGCCGGCCTGGAATAATGGGTCCAGTAATTGGTCCTTCTCCAAGCACACTGTGGTCAAATTTGATTCTGAACGACTTTTGGGGAGCGTTTCGAGAACCGCCCCACCCGCCGTCCATCATTATTCCAGTTCGGCCGCTGAACTGCAGTTTATGCTGAGATGTAGAGTCAAAGTAGTCCACTGAGGCAGGCTTGAGTAGGTCTAGAGTGGGATTGTCAAACATACCCGTTGGCCCAAAAAGATTTTCATTGTCTGTAACCACAGAAATAATGGGAGTGATGTGGCTTACATTCAGCAGGTAGCTCGCAGTTTTGATGATGCTTGGAAGGCGCCCGTCGGCAAAGGCCCGAGCTTTTAGTGCACCCGATTGAAAAATAAAAATAGGAGTACCGCCCCAAAGCAGCGAGTTGGTATCGGGGTCGCTGCCGTCTGTCGTGTAAAAGATTCTCGCATTCGGCGAATTCAAGTCCGCAATGCTCACTGAAATGGGGGTTTGGTAAATCCCGCTGCCGCGTGAAAAAATGGGCTCCATCGCCATGCCGTCTGAAGGAATCGATAGGTTGTTGCTTGTGCCGGGCGTCGGTAGGCCAAAAAGCTTATGAGTTGTTAAAGCAGCATCAGGAAGACAACCTACACTAACCCCAATTGCGGGACCACATTGAACATTTAAGGCGCTAATGGGGCTTCCTGATGGGTTGAAGAGCGTTATCACTTCGCCATCTCTACTAATTTTAAAGTTCGTGTGGTTGTAGTTGCCCGATACCTTTAAAAATGAATTCTCTAACGAGCTTAATTGCGTGTGGGAAATGCTTAAATCGATCCAAGAATAGCTCACTGAATTAGGAGTCGATACGCTGAATGAAAGTGAGTCAATGCTGCCCGCCACTAATCCAGCGGCAATTAATTCACCTGCGGGAACCAGAAACTGATGCCGTGCAGACCAATACCAGTTGCCATAGGGTGCGGGGTAGTCGTAGGCACCATTGGTATAGTTTCCCGAGCCAATTACCGCATTGTTAAGTCGCATGTTGGGACGCATTTGAGCGGTACTTCCAATGCTGAGTGCGCTCGCAGAGCTTCCATCAATAAAAGCGCTAATTGAAGAGTTATATGAAGTAGCGCTTTGAAGGTGTATCGAGTTTTCGGTGTAAAAATCGTTAAAGGAACAAACGTCAATAACAAGGTTTGATTGCCCGTCCCACAAGAATGGAGTTTCGAATTGGTGTGCATTCCAGCCAGACCCCGGCTGAAAAGCTGAATCGGAAACTACTTTGGTAAATGGAGTTGTTTCAACGCGTTTTTTGCCACTGCAAAAAACAACGAGGAATCCCCCGGGATTAAGCACCCGATGCGGAAACACCCAATCCCCAGGACTCGCATTGTCGCTCAGGCTGTAGTTGTATAAGTCAACTGGGGTGTTCCCAGCATTATGGATTTCGATCCAATCTTCGTAATCACCGTCTTCGTCCGTAAGGGTTGGGTAATTTCTGTTGCTTCCCTCGTTTATTGCTATTTGCGCAATTGCCTGCTGGGGTGCAGTGAAAAGAAGTGGAACGATCATCCACAGCCTCAAGAAGGCTTTGTTATTAACTATGATGAGCTTCATGTTGTATTATGCCGCTGAGTCCGATTATTTGAGGAATTGCATGCGGTCAGTCGTTGTATCAAAAGTACCGAACGCACTTGCATTAATCCAAAGTTATTTCCGTTTCCGATCTACAACTTTATTTTCAATCCATAGTTAAAAACGAATCCGTCCAATGGTGCCCATACTTCAGCAAATTGAGGGGTGTTGTTCGGTGCTAAAAGCAAACTTTCATAGTTGGTTTGGCGATAATCAAATATGTTTTCTACGTTTCCAAAAAACGTGAAGTTCTTGTAATACCTTTCTACCACTGCACCATAGGTCCAAAATGACGGCGTTTGAGTACCAGTGCTTAACGTTTGACCACTTTTCAATTCATAGTCCAAACCAATCCTCCATTTTCCAGGCAAGGCATACAATAAATCCCCTTTTAAACTATGTTTTGGTGTTAAAGAAACGTTGGAGATGGTTCCGCTGAAATGATTCGTAGCATCGGTGTAGGTATATCCTACGAACAGTACAAAATCAGAAAATCCAAACTTAAAAAATGTTTCTGCCCCCATGCTTTCAGTGTAACCATCAGCATTGGCAAATTCATAATTTGAACCACTACGTTGCAAAACCAAAGGATTATTCAAATGGGTATAAAAAAACATTTGATTGAAATTGATCAATATTTTTTCGCCCAAACGCATTTTATAGCTAATATCTGCATTACCGCCAGACGATTTTTCGGCTTTGGTGTCATTTCTATTGATTGCTAACACTCCCTTATAACCTAGTATTTCGGCTTCTTGGTTAAAAATACTGGCATTCCGATAACCCATTCCTCCTCCAATTCGCGTTGTCAAACGATTGGTCCATTTGAATAATGCGGAAACTCGGGGCAATAAATAGAGTTTGTCGTCGAAAACATAATCGCCTCTCAAACCACTTTCAACGGACACCTTTTCACCCAAATCAAAAGTGAAATTGGTAAAGGCCCCCATGGTTTTTCGGTCTTCATTTCTGAGAAGGATGCTTTGTAACGGCGTTTCTTTGAACTCATCCGTATAAAAGTTTAATCCTGTAATCAATACATCTTTATTCTTTTGAATAGAATAAGATAGTTCCGAAAAAGAAGATAATTGGTTGCCTTGAAATATATATTCGCCCTCATTAAATGTAGGAACGTTGAGCAAACTTCTATCAAATATATTGAATGAATTTTTAAACTCAAATGTTTGATTTTCAGTAAGTTTATGACTATACTTCGTTTGAGTAGTAATTCTGCTTACTTCGTTTTTTTCTTTATAAAAATGGGAACTAGAAATGGCTTCATTTTCTAGCAATTTAGTGTCTCCTCCCTGCCTTTTTTCGGTAGTAAAAGTTCCTGCAATGCTCAAATTGGTCCTATCACTTAAATAAAATACCAATTTTGGATTGAAATTAAATTTCTCTAATTCGGGCATATCCGTGAAACCATCTTTATCAGCATCGAAAGCTTTGTGGGCATTGCGTTGAGCCAAAAGGGTAAATCCTATCTTTTCGTACTTTTTACTGGTGAACATATTTACGTCAAACGCTCCAATCTGCGACCCATTTAAATGTAGAATGGTCTCTTCGCTGGTCGGTTCTTTGGAAATAACATTGATGATTCCCGCGATGGCGCCGCCGCCATAAAGCGTAGAAGCACCGCCTTTTATATATTCAATTTGGCGTAAATCCAACGGCGGAATTTGCATTATACACAAACTACCTGAAAAACCACCGTAGAGAGGAAATCCATCTTTTAGTATTTGGGTATAACGTCCATCAAGTCCTTGAATACGGACATTTGCCGTATTGCTTGTTGCCGACGTTTGTTGTACTTGAATACCGGTGCTATGGCTTAGTAAATGGGCAATTTTACTAGGGTCCATTGTTGCTGCTTCGTCAATTTCTTCGGTCAAAACTTCCACACGAGTAGGAGTTTGAGCTATACTTCTGTTGCTTCGGGTACCTTGAACGATGACTTCGCCCAGTTCATTTTCCCTATTTGGAGATAAGAAGACAACTTCTATTGGCTGGGTTAAAGGAAAGTCAATTTCTAGTTCAAGCATTTTATAACCCATATTAGAAAATTGGATAATTTGTCTTCCAGAAGGAATATTAGGGAGAATTATTTCGCCTCCTTCGTCAGAAACTGCCGCATTACCCGTTCCTTTTAAACCTGCGATTGCTCCGATTAATGGTTCTTTACTCTGGCTATCTTTTACGATGGTGTTAAATATATTTTGGCTGTATGCTTGTTCTACAGATAAAAGCAGTGTAAAAAGTAGAATGAATCTCGTCATAAAGTTTACTTGTAAAAAATTAATACAAAGCTGCAGTTACCGTTTCCTCGCGACCATCACCCCGTCCCTAAAAGGCAAAAGTTGTTGCTCCACCCGCGGGTCGGCAGCCACATGCTGCACGTAGGCGCGCAGGGCGTCGGTCTCGGGGTCGATGATGCTGGGGTCGGCCACTTTGCCGCTCCACAGCACGTTGTCGGCGAGAATGAGTCCGCCGGGACGCACGCGATCCACTACCATTTCGTAGTAGGTGAGGTAGTTCTCCTTGTCAGCGTCCAAAAAGACGAGGTCCCAGGTTTCGTCGAGTTGCGGAATCAGTTCGCGCGCGTCGCCCACCCTAAAGTCGAGTTGAGCAGCGAATTCTGAGTCCGCAAAGTACCCGCGCACCCGCGTTTCGAGCTCGGCATTGACGTCCATGGTCACCAAACGGCCGTCGGCGGTCAGGCCTTCGGCCATACACAGGGCGGAATAGCCGGTGTAGGTTCCGACCTCAAGAATGCGGCGTGGACCTACCAACTTGCTGATCAGGCTCAAGAAGCGACCCTGTTGGTGCCCGCTGCACATGCGCGGCATGAGTACCTGCTGCCAGGTTTCGCGCTCAATGCGCTCGAGCAGGGCAGAGGGCGCCGCCGTAAACTGGCCGGCGTAGTCGTCGATTTCGGGAGGTAAAAATTCCATGAAGCTCGAGAATTACTCGGTGAGCGTCCCAAGATAGCGCAAACGGCTAATATGCGAGGGTGCAAACATTCGCTCTGCGACGTCCCGCAGCTGAGCCACAGTCAGGGCGTTAACCTTCACGACCAGCTCGTCAAAGCGATCGATGCGGTCGTAGACCAATAGGGACTTCCCGAGCCCCGTCATCAAACCTTGGCCGCTCTCTTGGGCGAGGGCCATTTGGCCCAGCAGCTGAAGCTTGCCTTGATCTAGGGCGCGCGGAGTTAGTCCCTGCCGCAGAGCATCCAGCTCCTTGCGAATTAGGCGTTCGGCGCGGTCTACGGTTTCGAGGTCCGTGCCGGCATATACGCCCCAATGGCCGCCATCCACGTAGGCGTTGATGAAGCTCTCAATTTGGTAGGCAATTCCATGGCGCTCGCGAATGTTCATGTTGAGTCGGCTGTTCATCGCCGGGCCGCCCAGCACGTTGTTGAGCAGCACGGCCGCGGTGTAGTCGTCCTCGTGCACCGACGGAGCCTCTCCACCCAGCACCAAATGGCTTTGGTTGATTTCTTTTTTGACGCTGACGTCAAAGTGAGCCGGCTTGTGCGCGAGCACGCGCTGGGGCGCGGAACCTTCGGTGGTCCATGTTCCGCCAAATTCTTCTGCGAGCCGCGCAAATCGGGCCACAGAGATTCCGCCCACCGAACTCAGTACGGCCTGCTCGGGCCGGTACAGCGCCCCAATGAAGCGCAGCACGTCGCTGCGTTCAAACCTTGAAACGGTTTCGCGGCGGCCCAAAATATTCATTCCCAAGGGGTGATCGGGGTAGAGTAGGGCGTCAAACTCGTCAAAGAGCGCCTCCGACGGATTGTCTTTGTAGCCGTCCATTTCGTCCAGAATCACTTCGCGCTCTTTGGGTACCTCGCGTTCCGGGATCGACGCGTGCTTGACGATGTCAAACAGCAGGTCCATGGCCCGGCGGTAGTGCTCGACCATGAAGCTGGCGTAGAGCAGCGTGTCTTCCTTGCCCGTGTAGGCGTTCAATTCGCCGCCAACGCCTTCCAAACGGCTCAGTACGTGAAAGGCCTTGCGGCGTGCGGTGCCTTTAAAAATTAAGTGTTCGGTAAAGTGGGCGAGGCCCTCGTCTTCGCGGGATTCGTCGCGCGAACCCGCCTTCAGGTGCAGACCAACGTGGCCGGTGGGCGATGCCGTAGGCTGGTGTACCCAACGCAGCCCATTGGGTAACGTGGCGACGACAAATTCGGCCCGAATCGGAGCTCCCATCCTACAGCGAAGGCGGAATCACTGGCCCGTCCAATTGGTCGACCCTTCTGAGAATAGTCCGAAAGGCCAGGGCCTTAGATCCAAACTTGGCCGCGGACTTTTCTTGGAGCCCTGGGGCGTGTACCTGCTGGTAGAGCTGTAAATCCTCGGGCGAAGCATAGCGGTACTGCGCGGCATAGGTTCGCCCGCTGTCTCCGTCAATCATCACTTCATGCAGCACGGCGTCCAAAAACATGCCGGTGGCCAGCACCTCGGGAATGTGGATGCTGCGCATCCAGTGCAGCCATTCCGCGTGGATGCTGTCGTCGACATTGACCGTTACGTTGTAGGTGTACATGCCTATTTGATTCCAGAATCCCAGCTGTCCCAAAGTTTTTGAAAGTGCAGGTCAAGGCTATCGTTTTGCTTCATCACGTAGCGAACTTCATCGAGTCGCGTGTGCAATGTTGCCAAGAGGGGCAATACGGAATTCTTTTCTTCTTCAAGTGCAATTCGCACCGAATCATCGGGCATAACGCGGCTGTTCCAGTCGTGGTGCAGGGCGTCAAGCTGTTTTTGCGAAAGCAGAAGCTGCCCGTCCCACTGTTCTCCGCGCCTCAGGGTCTCAAACTTAAAAAGTGCGCGGTGGCTAGAGCGCAACCACTCAAAATCGTTGAAGAAAATAGCCTCAAGCTTTGCGTCGTAGTCCTTGGTTTTGGCAATCTCTATGTGGCGCTCCAATCGGTTAAATGCCTCCATGAATTGTGCGCTGTCCAGCTCCTGAAGCACCGCATTCGATGAGTCGACTGTTTCGCGCAGTTCCTCGATTTCGCTGCCGATGGGTCCGCTGCGCCCGCAGGATAAAAGCGCAAGCAGGCCAGCTCCAGCAAAGCAGCATTTTAACGTATCCATTCAAATCCGGTATAGGGCAAAAGGGCTTTGGGAATCCGAATGCCCTCCTGCGATTGATTATTCTCGAGCAATGCCGCCACCACGCGCGGGAGCGCTAATGCAGAGCCGTTTAGGGTATGGGCCAGGTGCGGCTTTCCGTCGGTTTCGCTGCGGTAGCGCAGCATCAGACGGTTGCATTGATAGGTTTCAAAATTACTCACCGAACTTACCTCGAGCCAGCGTTCTTGGGCTGCGGACCATACTTCAAAGTCATAGGTTAGGGCCGAGGTGAAGCCCATGTCGCCTCCGCAAAGCCGCAGCACGCGGTAGGGCAGCTCTAAGTCTCGGAGCAAAGACGCGACGTGCTCGACCATTTCGTCCAATCGTGCATAAGACCGCTCTGGGTGCTCTACGCAGACAATCTCTACCTTATCAAACTGGTGGAGGCGGTTTAGTCCGCGTACGTCTTTGCCATAGGATCCAGCCTCACGGCGAAAGCAGGGACTGTAGGCCGTCAGCCTTACAGGCAGGTCTGCCTCGGGCAGAATCTCGTCGCGCAGCATATTGGTAACGGGCACCTCGGCCGTAGGAATAGCATAAAGCTGGTCCTCGCCCATGTAGTACATCTGGCCATCCTTGTCGGGCAATTGGCCCGTGCCATAGCCTGAGGCGGCATTGACCAAGTGCGGCGGCTGAATTTCGAGGTACCCAGCCGCAGTATTGCGGTCCAAGAAGAACTGAATAAGTCCGCGTTGAAGCCTCGCTCCCTGACCGGTGTAGAAGGGGAAGCCAGCGCCGCTAACCTTAACACCCCGCTCAAAATCAATAAGTTTATAGCGCTCGGCAAGGTCCCAATGCGGAACCGCATTCTCTGCTAGGGTCCAGTCGGGGCTCCACTGCGCTACAACCTCGTTGTCTTCTGCGGACCTTCCGCTGGGTACCGATTCGTGCGGCATGTTGGGCAGCCGCAGCAGCTGGTCGCGTTCTTGACCTTCTAAAGACTCTAACTCGCCTGCAAAACCCTGAATTTTTGCCTTAATATCTGAAGTTTGGGACTTCAATGCCTCGGCTTGGTCCTTGCGGCCTTCGCGCATTAGTCCGCCAATTTCTTTGGCAAGGCGGTTGGCCTCGGCCTGCAGCGCCTCCGACTCGGTTTGGATGCGCCTGCGCTGTTCATTGAGCGCGAGCAGCAGCTCCATAGCAGGGCGCACGTCGAGGTTGCGCTTGGCTAAAGCCGCAATCACGCCCTCGGGATTGGTTCGTATGGTCGAAAGAGTTAGCATTCTGAGGATGTAAAACTACAAACCCCCTGGCGCCGAAGCTTCAGGGGGTCCTTAAAATTGTAAAAATTAAATTACGCCTCGCCCTGAGCAAAGGGTACCACCGAAACAAAGCTCTTGCCTTCGGCTTTTTTGCGGAATTCTACGATGCCTTCGCTCAGCGCAAACAACGTGTGGTCCTTGCCCACGCCAACATTGTTGCCGGGGTTGTGGTGGGTGCCGCGCTGGCGAACGATGATGGAGCCAGCCAAAGCAGGCTGACCACCAAAGATTTTCACGCCTAGTCGCTTGGATGCGGATTCGCGACCGTTTTTGGAACTACCTACGCCTTTCTTGTGTGCCATGATTAATTAGGAGTGATTATGAAGCGGCCTCCGTTTTGGCTGCCTTCGTGGTTTTCTTCTTGGGCTCAACGGCTGCGTCGTCGTTGGCTTCAACTTTTTTGGCTGCGGCCTTCTTAACGGGCGCAGACGACCTAATGTCGGTGATCAAAATCTGACTAAGGGCTTGTCGGTGACCGTTTTTCTTCTGGTAGCCCTTGCGGCGCTTCTTCTTAAAAACAATTACTTTATCACCTTGGAGGTGCCTTAAAAGAGTGGCCGAAACGGCAGCTCCTTCGATAACGGGGGCGCCAACGCTCACGGAACCATTTTCTTCAGTCAATAGAACACGGTCGAAAGAAATCGACTCGCCCTCTAGGCCAGGTAAACGGTTGACGTACACGCGCTGCTCTTTTTGCACTTTGTACTGCAGCCCTGCTATTTCTACTATTGCGTACATAACGAATTTTTCTTAGGGGTTGCAAATATAGGATTAATATCCATGAGAAACGTGATCCGCATTCATAAAATCCCTGCCAGCGCATCAGGCATCAGGCATCGGTTTAGAACTCATTAGTTTTTATACCTTTAAGCCTCTCCAAAATTACCCATTATGAAGAACCCTTTTCTCGGAGTTAGCCTCCTTTTGGCAGCTGCGGCCCTACCCTTAAGCGCACAGGTCAAGTTTGAGTCCTTTGACCTTCCGAACGGACTCCACGTAATCCTGCACCAAGACAACAGCAACCCCCTGGTCGCCGTATCGGTGCTTTACCACGTGGGTTCCAAGAACGAAATACCCACCCGCACTGGTTTTGCTCACTTTTTTGAGCACCTTCTTTTTGAGGGTTCCGAGAACATTGGTCGGGGTGAGTACATGCAGCTGATTCAGTCCAATGGCGGAGCTTTGAACGCCAACACCAGCAACGACCGAACTTTCTACTACGAAATCCTGCCTTCGAACCAGCTTGAGCTCGGCCTGTGGATGGAGTCAGAGCGCATGCTGCATGCAAAAATTGACCAGGTGGGCGTAGATACCCAGCGCGAGGTGGTTAAAGAAGAAAAGCGCCAGCGCGTAGACAACCAACCCTACGCTAGTTTTTTGACCGAGATGTTCAAGCGCGCCTTCACCCAGCATAACTACCGTTGGGTTCCCATCGGCTCCATGGACGACCTCAATGCAGCCACCCTCGAGGAGTTCATGGCCTTTTATAAGAAGTTCTACATTCCCAACAACGCAACCCTTTCTATTGCGGGCGACCTTGACATTGCACAGACCAAAGAACTGATTAATAAGTATTTTTCGGCTATACCCGCTGGCCCTAAGGTCGAGCGTCCCAGTGCCTTCGAACCCCCTCTTGGTGGCGAAGTCCGCGATACTATTTATGACAACATTCAAATTCCCGCGGTTTTTGCCGGATACCGCATGGTAAGCGAGACCCACCCGGACGCCTATGCCCTTCAAATGCTCAACACCGCCCTTAGCGACGGACCGAGTTCACGCTTCTCCAAGCGCATGGTAGACCAAGACCAAAGTGCCCTGCAGGTCGCGGCCTTCCCCTTTGCCATGGAGCATCACGGAGTATTTATCGCCCTGGCCCTTGCCAATGGCGCCACTTCTACCGGCACCCTATTGGCTACGATGGAAGAAGAAATAGCCAAAATGCAAAACGAGCCCTTGAGCGACAAGGAGTTCACCAAGCTGCTTAATAAGGTTGAAACGGAATTTGTTTCGCGCAATTCAAGCGTGGCCGGAATCGCAGAGAATATGGCCAACTACCACGTGTACTATGGCGATGCCAACCTTGTGAACTCAGAGATTGAGCGATACCGCAAGGTTAAGCCTGCCGACATTCAGCGCGTTGCGCAGACCTACCTCAAGCCCGAGAACCGCGTAGTTCTTCACTATTTGCCTAAATCCGCCCAATAAGCCATGAATAAGATTTTACTTGCCCTTTCTTTGGTCGCCTCTGCCGCCGCGCATGCTCAGTTGGACCGCAGCATTCGCCCTACTGCAGCCCCGGCTCGCACGCCGACTATCGCCCAATACCAGAAGTTTCAGCTCCAAAATGGCCTGACCGTGCTCTTGGTTGAAGACCACAAACTTCCGCGGCTGAGCATGAGCCTTTACCTGGACGTGGCCCAAGTTTTGGAGGGTGAAAAATCAGGTACCCTAGTAATTCTTGGCGATCTTATCTCTGAAGGAACTAAGAACTACCCTAAGGAAATGCTCGATGAGAAGGTTGATTTTATTGGAGCTCGTTTGAGTACGTTAGGATACGGATTAAATGCAGGCGGTTTGAGCAAGTACGCCGAAGACCTTTTTGCCCTCAGTGCAGAAGTGGCTCAGCGCCCGACCCTTCCGCAAGCTGGGTTTGACAAGATCAAGGAGCGCACGCTCTCGGGCTTAAAGAGTAAAAAAGACGATGCTGCAGCCATTCAGGCCGGGATTTTTAATGCGCGAACCTTTGGCAAAAACCACCCAAGCGGGGAGCTCATCACCGAGGCAACAGTAGCCAACGTGGTGCTCAAGGACTGCAAAAAGGCCTATGCGCTCTATTGGAAGCCCAACATTGCCGTGCTGACCATCGTCGGCGACATCGACCTCAACCGCGCGAAGGCGCTTGCCGAGGCGCACTACGGGGGCTGGAAGGGTACGTTCACCAAGAAGGCGAGCTTCGCTACTCCCTCAGACCTAAGCGGAATTCAAGTTCAAGTGGCCAACCGCCCCTCGAGCGTGCAGTCCAACATTAAGATTGGCAACACCATTGAGCTGCCCATTGGGCATCCCGACCTCGATGCCCTGGACGTAATGAATGAAGTTCTAGGCGCCGGTTCAGCCGGTCGCTTGTTTCGCAACCTTCGCGAAGACAAGGCCTTCACCTACGGTGCCTACTCTTCTTTTGGCACTGATCGTTACACCACAGTAATGGAGGCATCTGCTGAAGTCCGCAACGCAGTCACTGACAGCGCAGTAGAGCAGTTCATCTATGAAATTAACCGAATCCGTACCGAAGCGGTGACCGAGGTTGAGCTGCAAGATGCCAAGAATAATTTAGCTGGTGGTTTTGGTCGCTCGCTTGAGCGCCCCGAAACCGTCGCCAACATGGCCGGGAACACCCTGCTCTACGGCCTTCCTTCGGACTACTTCAACGGCTACCTCAAGAGACTTGAGGCAGTTAGCATTCAAGACGTGCAGCGCGTCGCCCAGAAGTACTGGAAGGCTGATCGCCTTCTTATCAGCGTGGTGGGTAAGGCCGCCGACATTGCCAAACCGCTTCAGCGCCTGGGTTACCCCGTGAGCTACGTGGACTTTGAGGGCAATCCGACGGAGGCGCCTAAGTTTGACGAGGTTTCGCCCGAACTCAGCGCAAAGGACGTAGTATCGTCCGCACTGAAGGCAATGGGCGGTTTGGATCGTCTGAATGCTTTGAAAAAGGTCAATTGGGTTCAAGAGGCGAGCATTATGGGAATCACCATTAAGACCGAAGTACTGTTTACGGCTCCATCGACGATGATTCAAAGGCAGACCTCGCCCATGGGAGCGAGCGAAACCCGCTTTGAGGGCAATAAGGTATCGGTTACCCAAAACGGTCAGCCCAAGGATCTTAGCCCTCAGGAACAGGCGGCGATGATGGCGGACCGCTTTCTCATGGACGAGATGGGCCTGCTCGAGCGAAGCGACCTTAAGCTGCAGACCACTAAGGCCGACGTCGACGGAGAAGCCTGCTACGCCCTGGAGGTGCCTCAGGCCGAAGGAGATCCGGTGGTGAAGTTCTACAGCATAGCCTCAGGCCTTCGCATTCGCGAATCCCGCAGTCAAGAGGGCCCCGAAGGCAAAAAAGTGGTGAACGTAGATTTTTCAGACTATCGCGAGGTGGGCGGAATCAAGTTCCCGCACGCATCGAAGCTCCCTTTGCAGCCCGGCATGGACTTAATGTTCAAGACCACCCTGCTCGAGGTAGAATAGGCGAGCGGCCCTATTGGGCTTTTGGCTTCTTGTTGACGAGATAAACGCCCAAAATTATGGCGGCCATTCCGCCAATATGGTGGGGTAAAATGGTTTCACCCATGCCAAGACCCCAGGCCAAGGCGACCACCGGAATAAAGTAGGTGGTTGATGCGGCGGTTAATGGACTGGTCAGGGCGATTAGCTTGTTAAAGAGCACCGTGGCAATTCCCGTACTTACAATACCCAAAAAGGCTAGAGAGGCCAGGGCCGGGAGCAAATGGTCCGCGCCAAGGTTCGTCCATACCCTCGTTGCCCCGAGTATTCCTAGCGACACTGGCAGGGTTATCAGCATTACAAAGAGGGTGATTCCCCGCGGGCTAAGGTGACTCAGCTTGGAACCTATCGTATTGATGCTGATGCCATAAAAGCCCGAAGCCAGGATGGCCAGTAAGAGGTAGGAGGATTTAATCTCTTGGCCCGGAACCACGGTGCGCCAGGGACTTATCAGGAGCACTGCGCCGAGGAGTCCGGCGAGTACGCCCCAAACTTGGATTTTATGCAGCTTGCGCCCAAAGGCAAGCACTCCAAACAGAAGGGCGAAGACTGGTGTTGTGGAGTTGGCTACACCCACAAGAGCCGAGGGCACCTTGGCTACCGCCAAGGGAAAGAGCAGGTAGGGTAGGGAGTTGCCCATCAAGGCTACCACCGTCAGCGGCCAGAAGTCAGCGCGACGAAATTCGCTAAAATGCTTGCGCGAAATAACCAGCACAGTTGCTGCGGCGAAGAGCAATCGAAGGGCACCAATTTGAAGGGGTTCAAAGCTTTTGATTGCGATTTTCATCAGCACAAAAGACGATCCCCAGACCAGTACGAGAGCTATAAAAAGGGCCCAAACAACCCCAGAACGATTCATGAGGCGGCAAAGGTACGCTACCTTTACAGCCATGAATGCGCCCTTAATTAACGCACCATGGCTTCTGCGATTTTTGCGCTGGGCCATAGTATTGAACCTTCTGGTCATGCTTGCGGGCTCAGTGGTTCGCATGACGGGGTCTGGAATGGGTTGCCCGGACTGGCCCAAGTGTTTCGGGCTATCGGTGCCACCTACTCGCCTCGATCAGGTAACCTGGTCGTCGAGCGCGTCCTACCGTCAAGGCCAGATGGTGCTGCACCGCGAGGCCTTCTGGGTTGCTCAAGCCGATCATGCCCCTCAATCAGTCTTCGCCAACGCGCTATGGCAGGAGTACACCCGCCACGACTACAGCGCTTTTAACCCCCTGCATACCTGGATTGAGTTCATCAACCGCCTGCTTGGAGTGTTTTTGGGGATTCCCGTGCTGCTCGCCACTTTCGCGAGTCTGAAGTTTCTACGGAGCCATCCGCTTTGGTTCATAACCATGTTCACGGCCCTGCTTACCCTGGGATTTGAAGCCTGGCTCGGCAAGGTTGTGGTAGACGGCAATCTCATTCCGCACCACATAACCTACCATCTTTTGGGCGCTTACTTCCTTCTTGCTTTGCTCACGGCACTCTTTCGCAACGTTCACAGCTTGGCCGAGCAAAATCTATGGAGGGCGGAGCCTCCGGCAGCCAAAAACCTAAAGAATATAATCGTCATGTTTACGGCCCTAGCCATTCTATTGTTGGCACAAACCGTCTTGGGAACCTCCGTGCGAGAAGGCGTTGATGCCCTCGTTCACGACTTGGGTTTTGGCGCATCGAGGCTCGGCTGGGTGGCGAAGCTCGAGCCCGGCGTGCTGATTCATCGCAGCTTCAGCCTCCTTCTGCTGGGCTTTGCCTACTGGATCTATCGACGCAGCGAGGGAATGGCAGGCCTTCGTGCCAGAGCTGGTTTGGTTTTGTTGGTTTTTTGCCTTCAGGCCACCGTGGGTGCCCTGCTCTACTACCTCGAGCTGCCGCGCGGACTACAACCCATTCACCTCATGCTCGGCGTCGGCGCATGGATGATTCTTGTGGATGCAGTGGTTAAGGCCGGCTTGATGCTTCGCGCCATTCAAGCGTCTCGAGATAGCGCTTGAATTCGTCTTCAAAAAAAGCGTGGACGGGAGACAAGCTGTCGGCGTTAGGATGGGCGTAGACGTAGAGGGCTCCTCGAACAAAATGCGCTAAACTGTCGGTGGCATAGAACTGAAGTCCGCTAGCGGCATTGCCTCCTATTCGAAACAGCACGCCATAAACCTTGAGGGAATCATTGAGGTAGACCATTTGGCTCATTCCGTCGGCGACTACGCTGTGCTTGAGGGCTAGGTCGTGGGCGTCGTCAATGAGCCTAGACAGGTTGCCGCGCACCGGCAGGTAGGTAAACTGTACCCTGCTCTGGCAAAAGGGATAGACCAAGTCTCCCCAGCCCGCTTGTTTTTTGGCTTCCCATTGGCCGTTGGGGTGGTGCTCTAGGGTAAAGGGTACCGAGGCCTTGAGGCTCACAGCTTCTGCGTCCGGAAGGTCTATGCGCGGGTAGCCCTTGGGTTTGGGCATCGGACTAGCTTCAGGCCAAAAAAGCAGCGCAGCCAGGCCTAAAACTCCAACCAGTCCTGCCGCGAGCAGAATACTCTTAGTCTGCACGGCGCGAAACCTTTACGCGATCAATTCGGCGGCGGTCGCAGGCCTCAACGGTCCAGGTTAAGGGGCCGATGTCTTGCTGTTCTCCTTTGACGGGCATGCGGCCTAGCTGCTCGAGAATGAGTCCGGCCAAAGTATCAGCCTCTCCGCGTTCCAAAACGTCGGTCTCAAGGTTCATGGCGCGGAGCACGTCGTGCAGGGGCGTTCGTGCCTCAAAAACAAAGGTCCGCTCGTCCAATTGGGTGAACATTTGCTTTTCAGTGTCGAATTCATCGTTGATTTCGCCAACGATTTCTTCCATGACGTCCTCGAGGGTTACCACACCAGAAACTCCGCCGTACTCATCAACCACTACGGCAAGGTGCATTTTTTTTGCCCTAAAATCGCCAAGTAGATCATCAATTTTCATGGTTTCAGAAACGAACATCGCCGGCCTAATTAAGTGCTGCCAGTCGGTACTCGATTCCGAACCTAAAAAAGGCAAAAGATCTTTGCTGTGCAGTACTCCGATAATTCGGTCGCGCTGGTCTTGGTAGACGGGCAACCTCGAGTATCCGCTCTCGGTAACAACCTTGAGCACCTCCTTGATGTCCCATGCGGAACTCAGGTCGATCAAATCCTGCCGGGGCGTGCATATTTGCTTGATGCTCGTGGTCCCAAAGCGAACGATCTCACGGAGCCACAATTTTTGCTGGGTGCTGGTGGCACTGCTGTCGGTTAGTTCCAGAGCCCGCTCGAGCTGCGCCACGGTAACGGTAGACGATTTTGGACCTCCCTTGCTCAGAGCACGCGACGTGAAGGTTAAGCTTTTAGCCAAGGGTCGCACCAGTTTCATTGCGGTGAGCACGATGGGAGCCATAAAAATACCGACCTCAATCCGCTTCAGATTGGAGAAGGACTTCGGCAAGACCTCTCCAAAAATGAGCAGCAGCAGGGTGGCTAGTCCGGTTTCAAGAACTGCCCGCAGCCACTCGAGGCTGCCGTCTGCCATGGCTTGGCCAATCCATATGCCCCAAACAAGCACAAAGGCGAGGTTAAAAAAGTTGTTCCAAATCAGCAAGGTGGCCAGTAGGGACTCTGGCTGGCGGCAAAGGTCGAGTACCCTAGAGCCTCCGTTTCTTCGCTCTAATTCGTCTTTTTCACTCGGACTAAGGGCAAAAAAGGCAACCTCCGAGGCCGAGGCCATAAAGGAGCCCGCGAGAAGCAAAAGCAACACAGACCATGCGGTTGCAGTGCCACTGGCATCAATGGCTAAAAAAAGGAGTTGCGGGAGGGGGTCAGGGTCCAAAATAAGGTGCTAGGGTCTGCCTGGAGCTCAGATTTGCTCTTCGCCCTCGAAATCGTCTTCGGCCGCAGCAAACGAAGGACTGTCGGGAGCACTGCGGAACTTGCCGTTTGCATGGTCTCTCCCTTTGCGGTGGTCTTCGTCGCGGACTCGACCCGGACGGCCTTGCTGATCTTCTTCACGGGTGTGGCCTTGCTGGTTGGGCCCGAGCATAGTCATGGCATCCGCAGCAATTTCAATGTTGTAGCGTGTTTGGTTGTGCTCGTCGGTCCATTGACGCGAGCGAATCCGACCTTCAATAAACACCTTGTCGCCTTTATGTAAAAAACGCTCGCAGACTTCGGCTAAGCGAGGCGCACGCACCACCACGGTGTGCCACTCGGTGCTTTCCTTGCGGTTCCCGTCGCGGTCTGTAAAATTTTCGGTAGTAGCGAGGGGGAATTTTACTAGCATTCCGCCATTTTCGAATCGACGTATTTCAGGGTCTTTCCCGAGGTTGCCGATGAGCATAACTTTATTTAAAGTGCCTGCCATGTATTGATTAGTGCGTTGTTATAAGTGCCTCAAAGGTACGGGAATTTGGTCATCCAATGCTCAAATGCTTGAGGCATACCCTTATCGCGCCACTCCTTCGCCGTCATCCAAATCAGGGGTTCTGAACTCTCGGCAATGGGGTGCATGCAGAGGGTGAGTTTGCGATGGCTCAATCGATGCTCTATCCGTTCTCCGCCTTCTTCGGTCGGACTCTTCTCGAGCGGAACGGGGGTGTAAAGTCCGGACCAAATTCCGCCAATTGGCCTTTGGATGAGCCCAAAATAGGACCCCTTGCGAAGCAGGCCAAAATGCCAAAGTTCTTCGCGCACCTTGACCTTGCGAACCTTAATGGGCAAGGAAGCCGCGGTTCCAGCCCTCCCGGCCTCGCAGAATTCGATCAAAGGGCAGTCGCCGCATTTAGGATTCTTGGGCAGGCAGTGGCTCTGCGCTAAGTCCATTATGGCCTGGTTGAAGTCGCCTGGGCGGCTTGAAGACAGCAAGTTTTGACTAAAATGATGAATAAACCGCTTACTTAATGCCGAATCGATGGGCTGACCCCAGTTGGAGAGCCGGGCGTAGACGCGGTAGGCATTGCCATCAAGCGCCGGCCTCACCTCGCTGTCAAGGATGGACGCCAGGGCAGCGGCAGTGTAGGTGCCCACCCCAGGTATTTTGAGCCAAGATTCATATCCCGTGGGCCAGCCCTGTTCGGCTATTAATCGGGCGGCACGGTGAAGCAAGTCTGCCCTGCGGTAGTATCCGAGCCCGCTCCAGAGACCCTTTACGACCTCGGTATCTGCCATGGCTAATTCATGAACGCTAGGGAGCTCTTTCAAGAATCGCCGCCAGTAGGGGAGGCCCTGCTCGACCCTTGTTTGCTGAAGTATTATTTCGCTGAGCCAAATGGCATAGGGATTGCTCAAGTCCCTCCAAGGCAGAGAACGCCCGTGGAAGTCATACCATTTCAGTAAATTTTCGGCTAATGCTGTAGTTTTAGTTGGTTCTTTCTTCAATGCGGACTATCTTTGCGCCCGCTAAATTAGGCTCAATCAGGCCACTTAAATTAAACGTTTTACACCATTAAAACATGACTAAAGCAGACATCGTATCAAAAATTGCCGACCGTACTGGCATGGAAAAAGCAGACGTACTAGCAGCCGTAGAAGGCTTCATGCGCGAAGTTAAAAACGGAATGGAATCCGGTGATAACGTTTACCTGCGCGGCTTCGGTAGCTTCGTGCTCAAGAGCCGTGCCCAGAAAACTGGTCGCAACATTTCAAAGAACACCACCCTGGTGATTCCTGCACATTTTATTCCTTCATTCAAACCGGCAAAGACCTTCGCAGAATCTGTGAAGAAGAATGTTCTGGTGAAGTAATTAACCTTCCAACCTTCTTAAAATGAATCGTTTGGTTTGGATCGCAGCATCAGCCATAGTCCTTGGGGCTTTGGCCATTTTACTGTTGCCCACCAATCCTGGCTCAGAAACCAATGAGCCAACAGAGCGCGTCGTTAGTCCCTTGGATTCCAAGGTCCGCGAAGCCGTTCGCCTGATTCAAGAAGGAACGGGAAACCCTATGGACGCCATCACCTTGCTTCGCGAGGTGGTCGAAGAGGATCCCAAACACCGAGATGGCCTGTTTCATCTTGGTGAATTTTCGCGTATGTCTGGACAATTGGACCGGGCCTTAGAACGATATGCAAGTATTTTACAGTTGTACCCAAGCGACCATGAGGCCGCCCTGCGGTATGCCGAGACTCTTGCCGATTTAAGTCGACAAAGCGAAGCCCAAGATTTTATTGGGCGCTACTTAGCCGACCATCCAGATTCCGATCTGAGTTCATTAACACAGCTGCGCGATAGCTGGACCGAGGGGGATGCTGCGGCACCCGCCGGATCCGAACCTGTATTAACCGATTAAACTACTTAGTTATGCCAAGCGGTAAAAAACGCAAGCGCCATAAGATGGCCACACACAAACGCAAAAAGCGCCTTCGCAAGAATCGCCACAAAAAGAAATAAGGATTGACCATGCGTACCGAACTGATTATACAAGCCAGTGAATCGGACGCCATCATCGCCTTACTTCAGGACGGTCGCTTGACCGAACTCGTCTCCGAAAACGAGCAACAACAGTTTTCGGTCGGCGATGTATACCTCGGGGTAGTGCGCAAGTTAGCGCCCAACCTCAATGCGGCTTTTGTAGACGTGGGTTACGAGAAGGATTCCTTCTTGCACTACCATGATCTAGGCCCCCAGATTCCCACCTGGCAGAACTATCTTAAAAAAGTTCGCCAGAGTAAGTACACCTCCGATTTGTCGGAGGTAGAAATTCTTCCCGAAATCGAGAAGGACGGAAATTTAGAGGTTCTACTTAAGCCCGGCGATGAGGTGCTGGTTCAGATTACGAAGGAACCCATTTCGACCAAAGGTCCTAGGGTTACCTCTGATATTTCTATAGCGGGGCGATTTATCGTGCTCGTTCCCTTTAATGGGAGGATTTCTGTATCGCAAAAGATACGGGATCGCAAGGAGCGCGATCGCCTGCGGAAGCAGGTGCAAAACGTACTCCCTAAGGGTTTTGGCGTTATCGTGCGCACCGTGGCGGAGGGAGTGAACCAACAAGACATTGAGGCTGACCTCAATGACTTAGTAGGCCGCTGGAAGACCCTTTATCGCAACGTCCGGGGTGCCAAACCCAAGAAGTGCATACTTCGCGAAATGGACCGAGCCTCGGCCTACTTGCGCGACTCTTTCAACGACAGTTTTGATCAAATTGTAGTGGACCACCAGGCCCTCTTCGAAGACATCAAGGGCTACGTCGAGGCCATCGCTCCCGAGCGGGTCGGAATCGTCAAGCTTCATACTTCGGCCGTTCCGGTGTTTCAGCACTACGGTGTGGACCGGCAGGTGAAGAGCGCATTCGGCCGCACCGTGAACATGGGCAAGGGCACCTACTTGGTGGTCGAGCACACGGAGGCGATGCACGTCATTGATGTGAATTCGGGCAACCGTTCGGGCAAAGGCGAAAGCCAAGAAGAAAACGCGCTCGCTGTCAATATGATGGCGGCCGAAGAAATTGCTCGCCAGCTTCGTTTGCGCGATATGGGCGGAATCATTTGCGTGGACTTCATCGACATGGCCAAAAGCGAAAACCGCCGGGAGCTCTATGAGTTTCTTAAGGATTTGATGTCTACCGATAGGGCACGGCATAAAATTCTTCCGCCGTCAAAGTTTGGTTTGGTCGAAATCACGCGCCAGCGCGTGCGTCCGGCACAAGCCATTGAGACTCAAGAAGAAAATCCCGATGCCTTGATCGATGCACCCATCACGTTGATTGATGCCCTCCAGCAAAAGTTCGAGCAAATTAGCGCGACACTCAAGCAAAAGGGCAAAGGGGCAACCATCTTTCTGCACGTGCATCCATTTTTGGCCTCCTACCTCAAGCAGGGATGGTCTTGGCAAACACTTGAGCACAAATGGTCGCGAATTGCCGGCCAAAAGCTTAAGGTCGTTTCTCGAGATGCCTTTAAAATGCTGGAGTACCGTTTTGCAGACGCCGAGGGCAAAAAGATAGGATGATTTTTATCCCGTAATGATAAATAGGCGGCCAGCGATGGCCGCCTTTTTTGTTTCTTAGCAGCATGGCATTTGCACGAACCAAAACCTACAGCATCGAGGCTGCTCGCCAGGCGATTCAACGATACTGCGCCTTTCAGGAGCGATGCCAAAGCGAAGTTCAGGAGCGTTTGCGCACCATGGGAATCGTTCCAGAGGCGCAGGCGGAGTTGGTCTCTGAACTTATTTCTGGCGACTTTTTAAGCGAGGAACGCTTTGCCAGGGCCTTTGCGAGGGGTAGATTCCGCATCAAAGGATGGGGTCCTCGCAAAATTATCCAAGGCCTTCAGGCCAAGAGGGTGTCCTCTGCCTGCATCGCCCTGGGAATGAGTGAGCTTAACGACGAAGAGGTGCGGAACTACTTAAGCAGGCAGCGCAACAAGTACTCCGACGATCAGGAATGGATTGCCTGGTGCCTGCGCAAGGGCTACGATCTTGCCGCGGCCAAGGCTGCTATGGCGGGTGCCGACTAAGCCTTCCAGTTGCTCAGGGCCTCTTTAAGACGGCTAACTTCCTTGTCGCCCACGTCGTAGTGAAGCACGGCCCTCAGCCAAAAGGGGTCCATGGCCATGAGGCGGATACCCTGCATATCAAGATGGGTTAAAAGCACCTGAGGATCAAGACCTGCTCGCAGCCTAAATAGGACCATGTTGGTGTCGGCGGGCTTGATGGCCTCGACGTAGGGAAGGTTCGCAATGTGCTTTGCCAGGCTCGCGGCGCGCAAGTGGTCTTCGCTCAAGCGTTCCACATGGTGCTCTAGGGCATAAATTCCTGCGGCGGCGAGGTAGCCTGCCTGGCGCATGCCTCCGCCCAGTCGTTTTCTAATGCGTCGGGCCTGATTTATAAAGTCGCGCGAACCCAGGAGAACCGAACCTACGGGCGCACCAAGCCCCTTGGACAGACAGATAGAAATGGAGTCAAAGACCTGGCCGTAGTCGCTGGCATGCTCGCCATCGGCGACAAGGGCATTGAAGAGGCGCGCTCCGTCAAGATGGTAGCCAAGTTGGTGGAGCCTGGCAAATCCGCCGAGCTCGCGCAGTGCGTCCAGCCCTATGGTGGTTCCGCCGCCTTTGTTGGAGGTGTTCTCTGCAACGACCAGTCGGGTAGGGGCCGCGTGCACATTGTCCATGGGCTGAAGCAGCAGTTCGGCCTGCGCGGCAGAAAGTCGTCCGTAGTCGTCGCCGCCAACGCGCACCTGAACCCCGCTGTTGAATGCAAGGCCTCCGCCCTCGTAGTTGTAGACGTGCGCCAACTTACTGCAGATTACCTCATCGCCCGGCTGGGTATGGACCTTGACCGAGATTTGGTTGGTCATAGTTCCCGAGGGGCAAAAAAGACCGGATTCCATGGCAAAGCGTTCGGCGAGGATGGCCTCGAGCCGCAAAACGGTGGGATCGTCGCCCAAAACGTCGTCGCCAACAGGGGCTGTGGCCATGGCTCGGAGCATGGCCTCGGTGGGGCGGGTTACGGTATCGGAGCGGAAATCCGCAGTCGCTGCATTCATAGGTTCGAAGGTAGGGGGTAGCGTACTTTTGCCGCAATGATTTCGCCCGAAAAAATTAAGGAATACCATCAACGCATCGAGTACCTAAAAGGCTACCTGCGCCTCGAAGAAAAGCGGATTACTGCCGCCAACGAAGAGGAGAAAACCGGAAATCCGAATTTTTGGGATGATGCCAAGAAGGCCGAACTGACCATGCGCAAGATTCGCGAAATCAAGTACTGGATTTCGGGCTACGAGGCCGTTCAAGCGCAGTTTGGTGAAGTCGAGACCTCGGTAGAGTTTTACCGCGAAGGCGTGATTGAAGAGTCTGAGGTAGACGCGGCAGTTGCTGAACTTGAGGCGCAGTTGAGCACCCTGGAGTTCAGAAACATGCTCAGCGGCGAAGAAGACAAGATGAGTGCCGTGCTGCAGGTAACGGCGGGAGCAGGCGGTACCGAGTCCTGCGATTGGGCTGGAATGCTCATGCGCATGTACCTGCGCTGGGCCGATCGCAACGGCCACAAGGTTCGCGAGTTGAACTTTCAAGAAGGCGAGGTCGCGGGAGTAAAAACAGTTACCCTCGAAATCGAAGGCGAGTTTGTGTTTGGCTACCTCAAGGGGGAGAACGGAGTCCACCGGCTCGTCCGCATCAGTCCCTTTGATTCCAACGCACGCCGCCATACGTCCTTTGTAAGCGTTTATGTCTACCCCCTGGTGGACGATACCATTGACATTCAAGTAAATCTAGCCGACATTGACTGGGACACGTTTCGCTCCAGTGGGGCGGGCGGCCAGAACGTCAATAAGGTCGAGACTGGAGTGCGACTCCGCCACAAACCCTCGGGTATTGTCATTGAAAACACCGAGACGCGGTCGCAGCTTCAAAACAAAGAGAAGGCAATTCAGCTGCTCAAATCACGCCTGTACGAGCAGGTTATTGAGGAGCGCAATGCCAAACGCACTATTATTGAGGCGGGCAAAAAGAAGATTGAGTGGGGTTCGCAAATACGCAACTACGTGCTGCATCCCTATAAATTGGTTAAGGACGTGCGCACTGGGGTGGAGACCAGCGACCCTGATTCGGTCCTGGAGGGCGAAATCGATGCCTTCCTCAAGGCCTACCTCATGTCAGACGGGCAGGCGTCGGCAGACTTTAACGACGACGGACTTTAGATAGACATCGGTGGGCCAAGGTGCGCCGCCATGGTCGGGAGCGTTTGTACCTTAGTCTCAATGGCTCGACTCTACGCTCTTTGGTTGCTGACCTTGATTGGAATCGGCGGCATGCAGGCGCAGGTACTCTCGAGGCCCGAAGCCCTGATTCTACCCAATGAGGGTCAGTGGCCCAGCGAGGTGCTTGCCATGGTCAACGTAGACGCCGCTCGCGTCTGGATTCTTGCCGACGGACTTCGCTTTGTGGCGCGCTTGCCTGGCGAGGGCGACAGCGTGGTCGTTTGGACCGAGCGCTATTTGAATGCTCGGGGCGGGCAACTTGAATTGCAAGGAAGCGGTCCGCCTACGGCCTTTGCCTTAGGGCGCAAGCCTTTAATCTCCGTCAGGGGCAGTTCGCAGGCCTGGCTTCGGGGCATTTACCCGGGTGTTGATCTTGAGCTCCGCGTCGAAGGAGGACGCCTGAAAACCTGGTGGCAGGGCGAGGACCTGTCGCCCATTCTGCTCCATTTTGAAGGATGCACCGGCCGCAGGCAAAGGCGGCAGCCGGAAGTCCTTGAACTGCAGACCCCCGCTGGACTTGCGGAACTTTGGGCGCCAGTGGCCTATGCCAGCGACGGAAGCCCGGTGCCGGTAGAGTGGCAGCAATCGGGCGAAAACTGGGGCTTTAAGGCTCCGGGAGCCCAGCGAATTGATCCGACCTACGTGTTCAGCAGCTTCAGCGGCTCCCTGAGCGACAACTTTGGCTATACCGCGACCTATGACCTGCAGGGCCGCACCTGGCTCGGGGGTGTGGCTTTTGCCAACCAGTTCCCTACGCAGAACGGCGTTCAGCCCAACTTTGGGGGAGGGGGAGTCGACATGGTCTTCATGCTGTTTAACTCCACGGGAACCGGAGTTATTTCTTCGACCTATTTGGGTGGATCCGGTCAGGAACAGCCTCATTCCTTGCGCGTTGCACCCAACGGAGACCTCTTGATTAAGGGAATTACCAATTCCATCGACTTTCCCGTCTCGGGCAGCGCATACGACACTACGTTTGCCCTCGCTGTAGGCAGTGGCACCATGAACGGGGGAGGGGTTGTCTATACCTCGGCCACCGACTTGGTCCTGGTCCGCCTCGATTCAACGGGTGCGCAGTTGAAGGCCTCAACCTACTACGGACGACTGGGTTACGACGGCCTGCACGACATAGACATGCCCCACTACGGCGACGAGGCCCGGGGAGATATTTGGGCTGACCAGACCGGAATTTGGATTGCCACTGCGTCGCGGTCTCGCGCCATGGCCACCTGGCCCCTTGATACCTCTCGAGAGGGTCCCATAGACGGACTTCTCGCTCATTTCAGCCCCAATTTAGACAGCCTCCGCTGGGCCACCTACGTCGGTGGACCCTTTTTAGACGGCCTAACTTCCCTAGTTTCCACGCCCACCGCTCAGGGCCCGCGGCTTGCAGTCCTCGGCTGGACCCAAGGAATGGGAACGCTCTCGGGCAACGGTGTTTGGACCATCCCCAACGGCCAGTCGCAGCCCTATTATGCACTTTTTAACCCTCAAACCGGACAAAAGGAGTCAGAGACCTACCTAGAGCCGCAGGGCTGCACATCCTATGGTTTTTTAATTGCTCAAAATCCGACGGGAGCCTATGCTGCCGTGGGGGATTCCGGTGCAGTACTTCTTTCGCTCGGGCTCGGCACAACCTGCACGGGCATTAGCGCCTACACGGGTCCCTTGGCCCCAAGCCCCGGACTCTGGCAAAACCTAAATTCTACCCAAATTTTGGTTTGGATTTCAGCCCAAGGAGACAGCATTTACCGCAGCCAGTATGTGGGCAACGGCCAGCTCAACAGACGTATTTCACCTACAGCCCTGCAGGTGGACGACTGCGGCTCCGCCTATTTTTCAGGCTGGTTCGGTGGCCTCAATGGCGGCACAATAACCGGCCTTTATACCAGTCCTAACGCCTTTCAATCCACTACGGACGGACGCGATTTTTATTTTTTGGTTCTGGACCGCCGAGGTAATCCGGCCTATGCCTCCTACTTTGGAGGGGTGGGCCCCGTGGACGAGCACGTAGACGGTGGAACCTCACGCTTTGACCCCAACGGAGTCATTCACCAGGCTATTTGCGCGGGCTGCGGAGGCAGCGATAATTTGCCGGTTTTCCCCGCCAATGTTCATTCGGCGGTCAATAATTCGAGCAACTGCAACATGGCAGGCGTTCAAATTGCCTTTGAAATGCAGCAGGCAAAGTTGAGTTTGGGCCTGAGTGCCGATACCGTATGCGCCGGCGACAGCCTCTTTCTCACGGGCAGCACCATCCGCACCGACGTACTGAATATAGCCTGGGGTGACGGCCAGACCTCCTCGGGATCGCCTAGTCTCCTTCCCAGTCATTTATACAGCCAGCCGGGGACCTACGTCATTACCTTGATCGGAGTCGACAGCCTCTGCTTAACCCAGGCGCAGCAATTCCTGACAGTTTATGTGCTTCCCGGTTCTGCCGTGAAGGCCGACGTAGTTTGGACCTACGACCCTTGCGACGTCTCGCGCAGCCTCAGTATCGCTCCGGGTCCTTCGCTCAGCGCGCAGTTTATGCTGCTCTATTCTTCGAACGGTTCCGTAGACAGCCTTAGCGCTCCTTTTCAATGGTCGGGTACTGCCCTAACCCTCAACTACCAAGCCTGGCTGGTGGCCTATGATTTGCAGTGCGGACGCAGCGACAGCCTGCTGCTCACGGCCGAATTTCAGGCGCCTCTCTCTGCTCCCGTGGGCAGCATTAGCGCTCCGTTTTGCATTAATGGCGAGCCCATCCGTGCCTCTGGATACGCCTCTGGGGCCACTTCATACAGCTGGCGAGTACCAGGCCAGGGGCTCATTATGGGCTCCGACGTTCAGTGGTCCGCCTCTTCGGTCGGACTCCAATCGGTCTGGCTTATCGTCGAAGACAGCGTTTGCGGTCGCCGGGATTCCCTTCAGTTAACCTATGAGATTTTTGGTGCGGAATTCGACAGCCTGTCGGTGCCCAACGTGTACACGCCCAACGGCGACAACATCAACGATGTTTTTTGCCTCAAGCAGGCTGAGGCCTCAGCCCTAATGCAATTGAGCCTGAGGGTCTTTAGCCGCTGGGGTCAAGAAGTTTTTGCCACCACCGACCCGCAGTTTCTCTGGGACGGGCGCTTTCAAGGCCGCGATCTATCCTCGGGGGTCTACCTCTACCACCTCAGCTGGCAGAGCAAATGCGGCACCAGTGGCGACCAGCAGGGGGCGGTAACGCTGAATCGATAGCAAGGCTGCTCTGCTATGGTCAGGGCCCAGCCAGCCTTGGTATATTGGGGGGATTTCTGCCCTAGACCATGTCCTCTGGGCGCACCCAGGCGTCGAACTCCTCTGGGCTAACATAACCCAGTTTTATTGCGGACTCCCTAAGGGTAATGCCCTCAGATAGGGCTGTTTTTGCAATTTTTGCTGCCTTGTCGTAGCCAATATGCGGGTTGAGGGCGGTCACCAGCATCAGTGAATTCTCGAGGTGGCGCTTGATCACGGGGTAGTTCGGCTCGATGCCAACCGCGCATTTGGTGGCAAACGAGACGGCCACATCGCCCAAAAGACGAGCACTTTGCAGCACGTTTGCAGCAATCAGAGGCTTAAAGACATTGAGCTCGAAGTGGCCAGTTGCTCCCCCAATAGAAACGGCTACGTCGTTGCCGAGTACTTGGGCTGCGACCATGGTCAGTGCCTCTGGTTGGGTAGGGTTGACCTTGCCGGGCATAATGCTTGAACCAGGCTCGTTGTCTGGTATTATGATTTCGCCAATCCCAGAGCGGGGCCCCGACGAAAGCATGCGCACGTCGTTGCCAATCTTCATAAGCGAAACAGCGACCCTCTTGAAGGCACCGCTCAGTTCAACCATGGCGTCGTGGGCCGCGAGTGCCTCAAACTTGTTGGGGGCCGTCACAAAAGGCAAGCCACTAAGCGCAGCGATTTTGGCAGCAACCGCCACATCATAGCCCTTTGGGGTATTAAGGCCAGTACCAACAGCTGTTCCGCCCAAGGCAAGTTCTGCCACCATTACGAGTGCGTTCTGTATGGCCCTAATTCCGTTGTCGATTTGCTGCACATAGCCACTGAATTCTTGGCCCAAAGTCAAGGGCGTTGCGTCCATAAAATGCGTGCGGCCCGTCTTGACTACGTTTTGGAATTCCTTGGATTTGGCTGCGAGTACCTCTCTTAGGTGCTGCAGTCCCGGTAGCGTCGTCTGCGCCGTGAGGCGGTAGGCCGCAATATGCATTGCGGTCGGGAAGGTGTCGTTGGACGATTGAGACTTATTGACGTCGTCGTTGGGGTGTAAAACCTTCTTCGGGTCCAGAAGCGAACCTCCGCTCAGCACATGGCCGCGGTTGGCAATTACCTCATTGACGTTCATGTTGCTTTGGGTGCCTGATCCAGTTTGCCAGACCACAAGCGGAAACTCCCCGTCGTGAAGGCCCTCGAGGATTTCGTCGCAGACCCGTCCAATGAGCTCGGCCTTATCTTTTGTCAGTACGCCGAGGTCGCAGTTGGTCAGCGCCGCGGCCTTTTTAAGCAAGGCAAAGGCCTTAATTATTTCGATCGGCATGCTGCCCTCCGGTCCAATTTTAAAGTTGCTGCGCGATCGCTCGGTTTGTGCGCCCCAGTAGGCTGCGGCTGGTACGTGGACTTCGCCCATCGTGTCGCGTTCAATGCGGGTATTTGTACTCATGCTGTAAAATTACGCCCGATTGCATCAGCGAGGAATTGGCTCGAGTCACTTATCTTTGTACGGTTCTAAAACGACAAACATTCTAACCCTGCAACCCATGAAATTTATCGGATTTCTACTTTTTGTAATCATCCTGCTCACTGGGTTCAGCATGCTGATTTTCCTTGCGCTATTTGTGGGCTATTGGCTCACGCTGCTTGGTTTGGAACGAGTGATGCCCGACCGCATTTATAAGTGGCTTGAAGGCGCAAAACGCTAGTTAAGCAATTCCTAAAAAACGGAAGGCGCCCAATTGGGCGCCTTTTTTGTAGCTATTTCGTTTCAAAAAGGACTAGACAAAGTCCTCTCCCCGAAGCATTTTGATGTCGTTTACAAACTGCTTGATCTCCTGCTCCTTGCTCCGAGGGCAAACCAGCAATCGGTTCTCGCTTAAAATTACGATGTAGTCCTCAAGACCGTCGACTATAGCGACCATGCTGTCAGGAATCAGGTAGGTATTGCCCGTGGCGTCGTAGGAAAGCACGGTCTTGCCTGATCCGGTGTTGCCCTTGGAGTCTGCGGTTCGCTGCTCGTGCACGGCCCCCCAGCTTCCCAGGTCGGACCATCCAAACTCTGCGGGCATTACTAGCACCTGCTTGGCCTTCTCAAGAATTCCGTAGTCAATGGACTCGTTGGGGCACTCTCCATAAATGGACTCGATAAAATCGGATTCGCTCTCGGTACCAAAATGCTCCCATCCCGCATTAAACACGGAATACATTTCGGGCATGTGCTTTTCGAAGGCACTAAGAATGGCGTTGGCGTTCCAAACAAAAATCCCCGCATTCCACAAAAATTCGCCTGTGGCAATGAACTGCTCGGCCATTTCAAGATTGGGCTTTTCGGTGAAGGTCTTGACTGGGTGTACGTCCTCGGCAAATTCGGACTGTTCCGATCGAAACTGAATGTATCCATAACCTATTTCGGGGCGGACTGGGGTCATTCCCAAAGTCATCAGCACGTTGTGCTTGGCCGTTGTCGCTAGGGCTGAATTCAGGCGAGCGCTAAACTCTGCCTCATTGCTAACAAGATGGTCTGCAGGAGTAACCACAAAATTTGCCAAGGGGTCGCGTTTTTTTAGCACAAATCCTGCGTAGGCAACGCATGGCGCTGTATTGCGGCGAGTGGGCTCCGCCAAAATGCGCTCCCTATTGAGTTCGGGCAGCTGCTCCAGGCAGATTTCGGCATAGTCCGCGTGGGTGACCACATAAATATGGTCCCCGGGCACTACCGTCTTCATGCGGCGAAAGGTTTGCTGAAGCAAGGTTTCGCCCGAGCCTAGGATGTCTAAGAACTGTTTGGGTTTGCGCGAAGTGGACGTGGGCCAAAACCGCGATCCAACTCCGCCAGCCATAATTACTGCATAGTTATGTTCCATACCCTTCTGAATTGAGCGGTAAAGGTAGGGAAGTCCGCGAAGTCGTACCTTTGCTGGCTCAACCTCTTGAGGTTATTCAACGCTCCGTCTGCATGAAAAATATTGTACTCTTTGGCCCCCCAGGGGCAGGGAAGGGAACGCAAAGTGCGTTGCTCGTAGGGGAGTTCGGACTCGTGCACCTCTCGACGGGCGATATTTTTCGCCGCAACATACATCAAGCAACCGAGTTGGGTCGCTGGGCCAAGTCTTTTATGAGTCAAGGGCAGCTAGTTCCCGACGACGTTACCATCGCCATGCTTAAGGACGAATGGTCGAGGTACCCCGAAGCTGCAGGATTTATTTTTGACGGATTCCCTCGCACCAGTGCCCAGGCATTGGCTCTGGACGAGATTCTTGCCCAGGCCGGGACTTCGGTTTCTGCCATGATTGGCCTCGAGGTTGACGACGAAGAACTCGTCAAGCGCCTTCTCGAGCGCGGAGCCACTTCAGGCCGTTCTGACGACGCCAACGAAGACGTTATTCGCCAACGGCTCGCGGTCTACAGCCGCGAAACGGCTCCGGTACAGTCCTACTTCGAGGCGCAGGCCAAGTACCATGGCCTCAATGGTGTGGGCACGGTCGAAGAAATTGCAGCCGAACTTCGCGCCCTGATACAATCCCTATAAATAACTAAGTCTGTGGCTGATTCCAATTTTATTGACTACGTTAAGGTCTTTCTGCAGTCAGGGCACGGAGGGGCAGGGTTCCGGCACTTCTTTAGGGCCAAAGGACTGCCCAAGGGTGGGCCCGACGGCGGCGACGGGGGTCGTGGCGGACACATCATCCTCGAGGGAAATCCGCAAATGTGGACCCTTATTCACCTAAAGTACCGCAAGCACATCAAGGCAGACGCTGGAGGGAACGGCGGCCGCAACCTTCGTATCGGCCCGAGCGGAGAAGACATTGTGCTGCAGGTTCCCCTTGGAACGGTGGTAAAGGACTCCGAAACCGGTGAGGTGCTCTGCGAGGTTACGGAGGCAGGACAGCGCGTTGTTTTTTTAGCGGGCGGACGCGGCGGACGCGGCAATGCATTCTTTAAAAATTCGGTCAACCAGGCTCCAGAGTTTTCACAGCCCGGCGGCCCCGAACTGGAAGGCTGGTTCTTGCTAGAGCTCAAGGTTTTGGCTGATGTAGGACTGGTCGGTTTTCCCAATGCGGGCAAGTCAACATTGCTAGCTACCGTCAGCGCGGCGAAACCCGAAATCGCAGACTATCCGTTTACCACCCTGGTTCCCAATCTTGGTGTGGTGCTGCACCGCAACTACACCTCCTTTGTTATGGCCGATATTCCTGGCCTTATCGAGGGCGCTGCAGAAGGTAGAGGTCTGGGTCACCGTTTTTTGAAGCACATCGAGCGCAATGCCCTGCTCTTGTTTTTGGTTCCCTGCGACGCCAAAGACGTGGTGGAGCAATACGAAATACTCTTAGGTGAGTTGGGGCGATTTAATCCAGAACTCCTTACCAAGCGCCGCGTTTTAGCCATTTCAAAAACCGACATGCTCGACGAAGAACTGCTCGCTCAGCTTCTCGCCGACGTGCGTCCGCGCCTGCCTGAGGACCTTATTTTAACCGCATTCAGCAGCGTTACCGGCCAGGGTCTTGATCGACTCAAAGACTTGCTATGGGAATCCTTGAATCGCTCAATCGACTAGACCAAAGGGTCTTCCTCGAGCTGGCGGGCCAAGGCGGGCCCCTTGCCGACGGTATTTTTACGGCTGCTTCCAGCGCCTGGCTTGCTCTTGCATTTTGGATGCTTCTTTGGTTTCTACGCCGCTCTGACTACCCTACTTCAGCTTGGATTTGGCTGCTGGTCACCATGGTGGCTGCCTTTGCTGCCGCGGACTGGACTGCAACGCTGCTTAAAAATTCCATAGGCCGCCCGAGGCCCTGCTGGAACCTTGAGGGGCAGTTTAGGGCCCTAGCGCAATGCAAAGGCAGGTTTGGCTTTGTTTCGGGTCATTCTGCCACTACCTGGGCCATCCTTGCTGTGTTTTTGGCGAGTCGACCGGCAGTATGGATTGGCCGGGCCGCAATTCTATGGGCTTTGATGGTCTCGTTTTCGCGGGTTTATGTTGGGGTACACTACCCCGGAGACGTGCTGGCTGGTGCCCTAGTGGGCTTGCTGATAGCACGTGTGATACTGCTCCTTCGACCCCTACCTTCGAGGCTATGAATGCACTTGCCGTAGCGCTAGGGGGCGCCTTGGGCAGCCTGTTGCGCTGGTCCTTTAGCCTGCTTTTGCGGCGGGTTGATGCGCCGCTGTTCACTGCCTCGGCGGCGACCCTATTGGCAAACATCGCTGCTGCGGCAACCCTGGGCTACCTCATGGCCAGGCCCAACCCCGACGCACGACTGCAGCTCGCCTTAGTCACCGGGTTTTGTGGCGGATTCAGCACCATGAGCACCTTCAGTTGGGAGGCCTTGGAATGGGCCAAATCGGGATCCTGGTTGGCTGCTTTTTCCTACGTCGCCGCAACGCTGGTTTTGAGCCTGGGCGCTGCTGCCGCGGCCTATGCGCTAGCGAATAAGTAGCAAGACACCCTGCTGCTCGACCGGAGAATCCCCATAGTCGACGGTGAAAAGCGACCAAACATAGCTACCCTGTGGGCAGTCCGCACCAGAATTGCCTACCCGCCCGTTCCACTCCTCTAGGGCGTCGCTGCTCTTAAAGACCACGTTGCCCCATCGATCAAGAATTTGCAGGCGGTACTGCTTAATTCCCGTCGCGACAGGCCTAAAGCCTTCGTTGCCCCCGTCTCCGTTGGGAGTAAAGGCGGTTGGAGACCAAACGTTATAGATCGGGTCAACACGCACCGAGTCAGCGATCGTATCCCAGCATCCGAATTCATTAACCGCCAGTCTTTGAACGAGGTACCACCCCGTGTCTCGATAGACGTGCACTACAAAGGCCTGCTGCTCATAGAGGCTGCTGTCGCCCATGTCAAACCAAAACTGCTCGCCGGCATCCACAGAATCGGCGCGGACTTGCACTAGGGGCTGGTAGATGGTTACTCGCTTTGGATTGATGGTCATAGCAACCCGCGGCCGGGGATTAACCCGAATTGCCCCTGGGAAGAATTGTTCCACGGTGTCTTTGCAGCCTGTTTGGGTCCACATTCGAAGCCTAAGGTCATAGAGTCCGGCCTGACGGTACACGTGCACTGGGTTTTCTACCGTGTCGCTGAACCCGTCGCCAAAGTCCCAGGCAAAATAACGGGTCCGCCTAGAGAAAGCGCCCGCATCAAAGACCACTCGGTAGGGCTCGCAGCCGACCAAGGGGCCAATGGCGCTGTCTAGTCTTGGCCTCGGATCCACTACCACCGAGTCTAGATAACTTTCGTCGCAGGATTTGGATCGGATGCGAAGGCTTACGTTGTAGGTCCCGGGAGACAGAAACTGTACAGGAGGGGGCAGTAGTCCGCTCCAGGTTGCGGGATTGGCATCCCCGGGATTCCCAAAGATCCAGTCAAAAAGGGCTCCGTCGTACCATGTTCCAGCCGCGGTAAACGTAACGGGCTGCTGGTCAAAACAGGGTCCGCCGTTGTGGGTAAAGCTCGGATTAATGGGCGGGTATATCCGAAACTTAACTTGGTCGGTATCCGCGCAGGGCCAGCCCGGGTTGGCCACGAGCATCACCCAAAAGGTACCGGTGTCGCTAAAAGTAAAGGTCGGAAAAGCCAGTCTCGAGGTATCGTCGCTGCGGCTGGGGTCGCCAAAATCCCAATAAAAGGTCGAGGCATTGATGCTCTGATGCCTAAAGGGCACGGTAGCGCCAATACAGATTTGGGTTGGGTCGTCGATTTCAGAAATAATCTTGGCTACGATATTGGCTTGGCAAGACGTTACATTAAACTGGTAGTCCCGCCTTATAGTGTTCAGAAGTGAGCCGTTTCGCCATTCTTCTACGCAAATAGTTAGCACAAACTGCCCGGTAACCGTGAGCCGCCCACTGAGTGTTCCCGTTGCTCCATTAATACTTAAGGACGGATTTCCCGGTATGGGATTACTTGCCGTAGCGGGGTTTAAAAAGCCAATGGGTGCATAGGGCGGTGGCGCTGGAGGGCTGGGCATCGGTGAGTTGAATCCGGTTCCGTTGTCTTTGCCTCCTCCGTGCAAGGGACTGCATAAAACATAGTGCAGGGAGTCGCCGTTTGGGTCGGTTGCCGAAGTGGGAATGCTCAAAAGTTCTTGGTTGCAGAGCACAATGGGAGGGAGGCTGTTCCACTGTGGGCTGCTGTTGCACTGGTCGTTGGGCGGAATCCGCGCAACTAGGGTAGAGCCCCAGTCGTCGGGCGTTGGGATGTTGCTAATGGTCGCATTTCTGCAGCAGCGTTGGTAGGTAATTACGTATCCGTTGGCCCTGGCGGGCAGAGTGATGGTGGTCGTGTACACGGCGTACTCCGTACAAATATTGGGCGGTGCCTGAAGGCAGGGGTTGCCGGTGCTCGAGGGTACGGGAATGGTCGGCCCCTTGTTTACCGAGAGGTTGTGCAGCAAATTGGGTTGGATTCCGTCGTAAATGCCTATTGAGGATTGCGGATCCAGTTGCGCCCCTGTGGAATTGCAGTCGCGGTAAACCACAAGGCGTATGGTGTACTGGTTGTTGCCAATGCAGGTGTAGGTCAGTTCTCCACCGACAAGGTGGGCTGACCAAGCCTGGCTGCCGAGCAGCAGCAGGCTCAGGAGGGCAAGGAGACGCAGTCGGACCATTTTAAGAGCAGATGCCCGTTTAAGGGAAAGTACTTCAAGTCTTCGGGGTCTTGGGCTACGGCGAGGGCAAAGTCGCCCCCCCACGCGCCAAGGCTCTTTATGGTTGCACGAACGCCAGCAAACCTATTCTGCACGCGCTCCATCCGGAGCCATGAGGCGGTGCGGTCTTCGAGTTCGTCGATGGCCTCCGACCAGGCTTCTGCGTCCTTGCTTGAGGCAAGATGACGGGACAGTGCGCTAATTGCGTCAAGCTCACTTGCTAGGGGCTCCCTGCGGATCTTGGTAACCTCGCGCTGGCTGTCTTGCTTGCCGCCCAGGTAGACCAAGCCAAAGTGTTCGTGGGGCCAATGGGCCGAGGCTACGCTATTCCAAACCGCGCTTCGGGGCCCTGTCTTTTGGTAGGCAATAGCTCCCCCCGCACGCGCGCAGGCCACATCAAATCCTGATCCCTCGGAGGTTTCAAAGTGAAGCTCTATAGGGTCAAGGCCAGTCCACTGGGCAATCAAATCGACGAGCGACGACGACGAACCCCATCCCCAGCTGCGGTTAAACTCGAGTTTGGTGCTCACGCGGCCCCGGCTGGGAAGGTTTCCCTTGAGTTTTTGGACGGCATTCAGAATTCGGGCCAGGTGCGGGTCTTGGTTTGCGACGCAGTCCAGCCAAACGCAGCCCTCGCTGTCTTTGGCGACCCAGTGAAGTTCGCAGTCCGCATATTCGTAGTGGAGCGTTTGGCCTTTTATAGTGGCCATGGCTAGGGCCTCCGCGCCGTGGAGCACCCAGTATTCACCACTCAAGAGCAGTTTTCCGGAGCTCCTAAATTGACTCATCGCGCTACCCCTTCGGCTTGCGGAATCGGGATTCCGCGCAGTCGGCAAAATGCCGATACTACTTCGGCATGGTGCGGAACCTTGTCGGCAAAAAATGAGGTGAGTTCCGCTTTTTCAGCCTCATTGGCCTCAAGTTGGTTGAGGATGTTCAACAGGTGCATTTTCATGTGGCCTTTTTGAATTCCTGTGGTGGTCAGCGCCCGCAGGGCGGCAAAATTTTGCGCTAGGCCCGAGGCTGCAATTATGCCCATAAGTTCTTTGGCGCCAGGGTTTCCCAGTACTTCAAGAGCCAGCTGAACCATGGGGTGAAGCTTGGTGAGTCCGCCAACGGTTCCCAGGGAGAGCGGAATTTCGATCCAAAAACGGAACTCGCCGTCTTCAATCGAGCAGTGCGTCAGCGAGCGATACTGCCCGTCGCGCGACGCATAGGTATGGCAGGCTGCCTCCACGGCCCTAAAGTCATTGCCCGTCGCCAAGACTACGGCGTCAATACCATTCATGATGCCCTTGTTGTGGGTCGTGGCACGGTAGGGCTCCACCTCTGCAATGCGCACGGCCCGCTGGAACTTACGTGCAAATTCCTGCACGTCCATGCCAGAACCGTCGTCTAGGTCTGCAATTGCACAGCGCACCTCGCAATGCACTAGGCACTCCGGAGTGTAGTTGCTTAAAATGCACATCACCACCTCGAGGTCTCCGCTCGCAGTGCCGGCATCGGTCGCAGCCTCTAGGCGAAGCACCTTGGCCATTTCCTCCAGGCAGGAGTTGATGAAGTTGGCGCCCATGGAGTCCATGGTTTCGAAGCGAACCTCGAGCTGAAAGTAGCCTTCCATCGCTTCGCGACGGTCCTTGAGTTCAAGGCTGAGGATTCCGCCACCGCGGGCCCGCATATTGGCGGTAATGCCTTCAGTTGACGCAAGAAATTCTGGAGTTACACGGTCAAGTAGTGCTGCAAGGGCCGACGCGTCTCCGTTAAAAGTGAAGTGAATGTGGCCCACCTTGGTGGTCGAATGCACCGTGGAATGAAATCCGCCGCGATCCATCCAAAATTGGGCGGACTTAGCCGCCGCCGCCACTACCGAACTTTCTTCGATGGCCATAGGCAGGGTATAAACTTGGCCATTAATGAGGAAGTTTGGGGCCAGGCCCAGGGGCAAAAAGTAGTTTGCCACCGTGTTTTCTATGAACTCGTCGTGGCGCTGCTGCACGGCATCGTCGCTGTGGTTGTAAGAAGCAATCAATGCCAGGCCCTTTGCGGGGTCCTTGAGATGCTCCTGGCTTAGCCAGGTTATTTTTGCGGACTTGCTAAGCTTTGAAAAGCCTCGGATTTGTAGGTTGCTGCGCTTCATTGTAAAGGAATACCGCAAAAGTAACCCCTTAAAGGCTCTGCGGTTCAGCCAATCGCCAGATTGCCGCCCCAAGCGCGTAGGCGAGCACATCCCAGGGATCGCGCGTAAAACGCGTGTCAAAGGATGGAATCCACCATTCAAAGGCCAGCGACAAGGCTAGGGTAAAGAGGGCTACCGACCCCCAGCTCAACGCCAGTCTGGGCCAAATTCGTCGAGCTATCATGCTGGGAAGACCCAAAACAACCGGAACAGTACAGAGGGGATCCAAAAAAGAATCGAGCAACAGAAAGTAGAAGCCCAAGGCTAAGGCTAACTGGTGAAGGCTAAATGCGGCTAGGGCCGCCAGGCTTAGCCAGTTTAAACGGCGACCCAATAAGCCATCCATGCGAGTGCTCCTCCAAAAGCAAGAACGGCCCAATGCGCAATTTTACCGGCATTAATCAGGCCCCGCTTCCATGTAGAAATTTGAGGGTCCTTGTTCCATTCTATCACAGGCATTTCAAAAGCTTTTAGTCGTTCGGGATTGCCCTGGTTGGCAAAAGTGCTGTGTATTGCGAGCGGGCTTCCGCAAGCTTGGCATTGATGCGCGCCGTCGCCCCATTCTTTGCATTTTAGGCATTTTAAATGAGTAATCACGGGGCAAAGGTAGTTATCGGGCCAAGGACAGGGCTTCCTCTTCGCCTATTGAAAACAAAAAAGCCCCGCAGTAGTACTGCAGGGCCTTGCGATTTTGTGGTTCGGGGCGGAATCGAACCGTCGACACATGGATTTTCAGTCCATTGCTCTACCAACTGAGCTACCGAACCAAAATCGGAGTGCAAATTTAGGGCAAAAAGACTAACTACCTTTGATATACCAAAATGATTGCAGTAGACGCGGGTAATACCCTGATAAAAGTGGTCGTGTTTCGTGACTCCGGCTCCGTAGATGGCCTCAAAACCTGGCCCGCAGCAGCCTATGAAGAGTGCTTAAACTGGCTCAAAGAACAATCCGATTCCATTTGGATTGCGGACTCTTCGGCCCGGGTCTGGCCCCTTGGTAAGCAGGTTTCTACGGCGTCTAACTGGGGTTTTGACCTCGAGTATTCCGCGCAAATTGGCCTGGATCGCCTGGCTTCCATGCGGGGAGCCATTCACCGCCATCCACAGTCTGCAGTTTTGATGGTTTCTCTCGGAACCTGCCTAACGTACAGCTACTTGAACCAAAGCGGAACGTTTCAGGGAGGAGCCATTGCTCCGGGTTGGGCGGTCCGCCTCAAGGCAATGCACCACTACACTCAAAGCCTACTGGCGCTGCCCATCGACAACCTGACACCGCCCGCAGACTGGACCCCTTCTGACCCCCGCACCTCGAGCAGCGCCCAGAGCATGATGCGCGGAGCATTTCAGGGTATGATTGACGAGATCGACGCCGAAGTAGAGCGGTTTTCTGCGATTAACAGCGATTTAATCGTAATTATTCACGGAGGAGACGCTCCATCTTTTGTCAATCACCTGAAAAGGGGCATCTTTGCCAACGAAAATTGGACTGCCCTCGGACTTTGGGCGATGTCGCAAAATTGAATGAGCCTTCGCACTACGCTTGCATCTATTGCCCTAATCGCCTCGCAGGCGATGCTCTCGCAGCAGCAGTCAGTTAGTCCCTATTCGCTGTTTGGAGCGGGTTGGGCCCTGCCCCAGGCCAATGCATACCAGCAGTTTTTGGGTGGAGCCAGTGCAGCTGATCGCTCCCCTTGGTACATCAACCCCGACCAACCCGCAGCCCTGTCTGGGATAAAGTACACCACCTTGGATTTTGGCGGACAATGGTCCATGGTTCGTCAAAACGACGGCAGCAATAAGGTTGATAACCGCACCGGTGGGTTCAATTCTTTTGGCATTGCAGTCCCATTTGGCAAAGGCATGGCGCTAGCCGCCTCACTAAGGCCTTACAGCGCAGTTGGCTACGATTTTCAGCAGTCGGGCAAGGACTCTGCTTTTGGAGACTGGATTCAGCGATACACAGGCCGTGGGGGCATCAACGCCTCCGCATTTACCTGGGCATGGTCTCCGATTAAGTATGTATCGGTTGGCGCAACGGCGCGCTACTTGTTTGGTTCGGCAGACCGAAGTACTAAAGTCTACTTTTTGGATTCTCGCTTTGACTACGCAGGCAAGGTGGAGCGGGTTTTGGTTAGCGACTGGCGCTGGAGTGCAGGTGGTCAATTCATTCTTCCTCTAGGGATGAATGAGCTAATTGCCGGGATTCAGTACGAACCCAAGGTTGAGTTGTCGGCGATTCAAAACTACAATTGGTACAGTTTTAAGACCAACAGTGAGGGCGGCGAGCTGCCTCTGGATACCATCACAGCCCTCAACGGAGTTCTGGGTTCTGTGGCTATGGGCGCGCGACAGGCGGTTGGTTTGCGCTGGGCGTCGAATCGCAAAAATGCATTGCTCCCTGCCTGGTCATTGAGCGGACACTTTGAGCAAACCAAGGTGGGTGATCACCGCGACTTTAATCAAAGCACCTCAGGCAGCTTTCAGGGGCTTTCAAAGACATTTATTCTGCAGGCAAGTTTGGTACCGGCCCTAGTTAAGACCTCTCGCAAGCTGTCTTCCTACTTTAGTCAGGTTCAGTATGTAGGCTCCTTCCGCAGCGACCGCTATGGCCTCTACGTCAACGGGACTGAGCTCAAAGGATGGAGTGGCAATATTGGTTTAGCCATGCCGGTGGGGGGGCGGAGCTTCATACCTGGAGACGTCAAAGTATCTACCCTTCACTTGGGCCTCAATTTTGGAGTTAACGGTTCGGTAACCAACGGTTTGGTAAGGGAGCAATACCTTCGCGGCACCGTTGGGCTCACCTTGAATGATCAGTGGTTTATGAAAGCAAAATTTCGTTAGTGTTATGAAGAGAATTCTAGTATTTGTTCTGTCCTTAAGTGTTTCACTTGCCTCCATGGCTCAATCCAATTGGGGCAAGAGCGCAACCGATTCCATTGTATGCTTTGAGAAATTCAATACGTTTGGGTCCCTGTACAACAGCAAATCCTATGTAGACGCCTATGAGCCATGGAGAGCGGTGTACGAAACATGCCCCAAGGCAAGCGAGGTGATTTATCGTTTTGCCCCTAAGATTCTCGATGCCAAAATCAAAGAAACTACCGACCCCATGCAGCGCGAAGCATTAATTCGCCTTCTGCTGAGTACCTACGACCAGCGCAACACCTACTTCCCCGGTAAAGAGGCTGAAGTCAATGCTCAAAAGGCCGATAACTTTTGGACCTACTACCCCGACAAGGCATCGGAAGCCTATGCTATGTACAAAGAAGTATTTGCCTTGGATCCTAAGGCTTTGCAGCCGGCATACCTCAATAACTACTTTAATGTGGTCATCAAGCTCTACAAAGACGAGAAACTTAATTCCGTTGGCTTGGTAGAGGGCTTTAACGACGTTTCTGAAGCCATTGAGCTGCAGTCTAATGAGCGGAACATACTCATTGCTGAGCTGGTAGAGAAGGATACCCTTGGCACCATTACTGAGCGTGAAAAGCGGAATTTAGAGGTCAACAGAAAGCTACTTGACCAGTCTGAGAAGTTGATTGCTAACATTGAGAAAGGCATCGCCCCTCTTCTAACCTGCGAACGCCTCACCCTCATCTACAACGACTCGACTTTTGCGATCCACACTAGCGACAAGAATTGGTTAGTACGCGCTCTCAAGATGCTTTCTAAGGATCGACCTGGAGTTGACGGACCCACAGACTGCACCCAAAATCCGATGTACATCAAGGCTGCATCCGCGCTCTATAAATTAGACCCAAGTGCTCAAGCCGCCCGATCAATGGGTCTATTGAGCCTTAAGAATGGCCTCTATGCCGACTCTAAGAAGTATTTTGACGACGCCATCCGTCAAGAGGTTGACCCCAAAAAGAAGGCCAAGGACTGGATGAAGCTCGCTCAAATTGCCGAGAAGCAGGGCCAGCTCGCAGAAGGCAAGAGGGCCTGCCTCGAGTCTGCTCGCGCTAATCCAGAGTCGGGAGAGCCCTACCTCTTTTTAGCCATTATCTACGGCCAGGCAGCGGGCAGCTGCGGCAGCAATGCCTTTGAGAAGAACGCAGTTTATTGGGCGGCCATTAACATGGTTAACCGTGCGGCTTCGGTCCAGCCAGACCTGTTGGCGAGGTCGGAGTCACTAGCCGCATCCTTTCGCAAGAATGTTCCCGATAAGTCCATTGCTTTTCAGTTTAACTACAAAGAAGGGGAGTCCTACACCGTCGGATGCTGGATTAACGAGCGCATAGTTGTTCGTTTTTAATCACGCACTATTGTTGGCTTCGGTCTTCGCTTTGGCTGCCTGCCGAAACGACAGCCAAGACGTACAGAGAATTCACCGGGCGCCTCAGGGTCCGAGCTCGATTCAGTACGGAATCTCGGTAGTCTATTCTGATACCTCTGACTTCCATTGGTCGCTTAAGGCCTTGAAGCTTGAGGAGCAGCGTCTCGACGGTACTGCCCAAAGCGAAGTTTTTAGCGGAGACGTGACCGCGGTGCAGCTGCTGCGAAGCAAGCCCACCGGTACCAAGCTTCGTGCAGACCGCGTGGTGCGCAATATTAAAGACCAAGTTTGGGTCCTTTCGGGTTCGGTTCTTGTTACTAAGGGAAGCAATAAATACCTAAAAACAGAATCCCTGGAATGGGACCGTCGAACCGGTAAAATTCATGGCGCTGGCTGGGTAGAAATCAATGATGAAGGTCAAACCCTAAGTGGAATCGGATTTGAAGCGATGGAAGATCTCTCAACGTACAGCATCTTTGAGGTGTCGGGCCAGTTTGACGGCAATTGATCACAAAAAAATATGAATAAACCCGTGCGCTGGAGAGTACTCGAATGGATTTATTATTTTACCGCAGTTCTCTCTGCAGAGGCTGCCTGGTCCCTGCGGAGTTCTGATTCTTCTCGGTCCTTACTTTTTGCTGGGTTAGTGGTCCTTTCGCTTGCGATGGCCCTTTGGAGGCGGAACCAACGAATCAAATCATCAAAGGAATCCCAGCCATGATGGAGTCTGCACTAATTCTTGTTTTTTCGCTGGCGGCGTCGGCATTTTTATCGGGAACCGAGATTGCCTTTCTGACTGCCAACCGACTCCAGCTCGAGATAGACCTTAAGCGCAAGGCTGTTCCTTTTTGGGTAGCTCGTTGGGTGGAGCATCCCCAGCAGTTTTTGGTGACTTTGCTGGTGGGAAACACGCTTGCCTTGGTGCTTGTTGGCGCGCAATCGGCCAAGCTGATGCATCCCTATTTTTCGCCCCACATGAGCCTGCCGGCGGCACTTTTTGTCGAGACCTTGATTTCTACCGTCTTTGTTTTGTTTATCGCCGAGTACATTCCCAAGGCCCTGTTTAGGGAGCAGGCCAATCGTGCCCTGGTCTGGGGAGCACTGCCTGCCTTAGTATTTTATGTGTTTTTTTGGCCGATTTCTTATGTAATCTCAAAGCTGAATAGCGCCATAATAAAGAAGCTCGGCACCGAACCCGTTTTAAGCGGTAGGGCTCGGATTTTTGGTCTTGCAGACCTCAACAATCTTGTGGATGAGGCCAGTCAAAAAGAGGAGCAGGACCCCGAGGTGGAACTTTTTCGCAATGCCTTGGATTTCGCCGAGGTGAAGGTGCGGTCTTGTATGGTTCCGCGCCCTGAATTGGTCGCCGTACCCGAGAGCATCGATTTAAAAGATTTAAAGCAAAAATTTGTGGAGACGGGTTTTAGCCGACTCCTTGTTTACCGCGAAAGCTTAGACGACGCCTTTGCCTACGTGCATCAATTTGAGTTATTTAAAAGTCCGCCCAGCCTCAAATCAGTGCTGACACCCCTGTCTTTTGTGCCGGAGGCTATGAATGCGCAGGATGTCTTTCAGCAGCTTATCAAGGTCAAGCGCAGTATGGCCCTCGTAGTAGACGACTTGGGAGACCTTGTGGGCATGGTCACCCTGGAGGACATTATTGAAGAACTTTTTGGTGAAATCGACGACGAGCACGACCAGGATTCGCTCGTAGAGCTCGTTCTAGCTCCCAATCAATTTCGCCTCGACGGACGGCTTGAGGTGAACTACCTCAATGACCGCTACGAACTTAATTTGCCCGAGTCCGAGCGGTTTACCACCCTGGGAGGTATGATTACCGATTTGGCTGGTAAGCTCCCGGAGCCTGGTGATTCTGTGGTGGTTGGCCCCTGGCGCCTCGAGGTAGAGGGCATGGAGGTGCAGCGCGTCAAGCAGGTGCTGGTGCGCTTGGACGCCTAACTTCGGGGCTTCGTGGAGCCCTTTAACGGTTGTATATTCGCGACCTTATTTATATTTAGTTATGGGACTTTTTGAATCAATTCGCAGCCGTTCTGGCCTTGTAGTTGGAGTAATCGGACTTTCTTTGGTGGCCTTTGTCCTTACGGACTTCATGACCTCCGGGAGTATGCTTTTTCAAGGCGACCGCGACCTCGTGGGTCGCGTCGAGGGAACCAAGGTTTCCTACATCGAGTTCAATAAAGAGGTCGAGGTGCTGCGTCAAAATCCGCAGTACAGTCAGGCATCGCCGCTTCAGTTGAGTGAGTTGGTCTGGAACAATATTCTCAATGAGCGCCTTCTCATCGAGCCTATGGCAGACCTGGGCTTTGTTGTCACTACCGAAGAATTGGGTAGGGTCATTGAGATGACGCCATCCGTTCGCGAAATGCAGGGACTACAAGACCCCAATACGGGCCAATTTCGTCCTGATTTGCTCCGAAGTGCCCTCCAAAACCTTCGCGACCAGCGAGAGAGTTCTCCAGAGGCAGCTGCCCAGTGGGACAGTTGGGTTGCCTACGAGAAGGATGTCAAGAATCAAACGATGAGCAGTAAGATTAACGATGCCGTGGCTGCGGGAATGCGCATGCCAATGAGCATCCAGATTGCCCAAAATTCCCGAAACAACCGTCAATTGCAGATGCAGGTAGACTTTATGTCGGTCTCTGACGTCAAGGATAGCGATGCGGTAGCGAGCGAGGAAGACTATAAGGCACTTTATGAGGAATACAAGTCTAACTTCAAAATAACTACCCCGCTCAGGGATGCTCTTGTCGCTGATTTTGCCTTGGTCCCTACCGACCAGGACCTTGCAAAAACGCGCGAAGAACTGCTTAAAATTGCGGTTGATTTTGCCGCGTCCATTGACGACAGCGCCTTTGCTGCCGCGAATACCGACGTCTTTATGCCAATTACTCTGCGCCCCGAGTCGTCCATCAGCCCAACGCTGCTTCCGTTTGTTCAGGGCAAGCCCTCTGGTTTTGTCTCAGAACCCGTGCAAGAAGGCGACCTCTACCGCATTGCCAAGGTAATGGGCCGGGCCTCCTTGCCCGATTCCGCTCGTGCTAAGCACATACTCATTGGTTTTGCTGGAGCGGAGCGCTCTCAAGCCACGCGCAGCTACCAAGAAGCTGAGCGTTTAGCCGACAGTATCCTAAGCCTTATTAAGTCAGGCGGTTCGTTCAGTGATTTGAGCAAGCAGTTCAGTAACGACGTGGTGGCGGCATCCAACGATGGAGACTTGGGTTGGTTTCAGCCGGGTCAAATGACGCCCGCTTTTGAGTCCTTCTGTTTTGAGAAGTCCAACGGAAGCATTGACGTGGTCAGTACCGAATTCGGCTTTCACGTGGTGCAGGTTGTTGGCCAAAAAGGCAGCCGTCCTGCTCTTCGTCTTGCCGAGGTGGTTCGCAGAGTGACGGTAAGTCCAGAGTCTGAACAGCAGGTTTATGCTCGCGCTGGAGAATTGGCCAAGCTTTTGCAGGGTGGAATGAAGCCTGAGGAAGCCGCTGTAAAGGTGGGTGTACCCCTGATGCCCGCGCGGAATGTGCGTGCCATTGATGCTTCGGTTCCGGGTATGAACGACAACCGCGAGGTGGTGCGCTGGATCTTCAACGAGGAGCGCGAGGTTGGCGAAGTAAGCGTGGTAAACAACAACTATAAGTCATACAGCGTAGTCCAACTTACGGCGATTTATAAGGAAGGCTACAAATCGCTTGACGCGGTCAAGGAAGACCTCAAGACCCTGGCACTTAACCGCGCTAAGGTGCGGGTTTTGGCAGAGCGTCTTAAGCTAAGGACCAAGCCCGAGTGGGTTGATGCGTCTGCTACTTTGGCCTCCCCATACCTAGCAACGGGTCGCGAACCCAAGGTGGTGGGCATTGCCTCTGGTAATTCCATTGGCTTCACGTCGGGTGTTATTGAGGGCAGTAACGGAGCCTATCGCGTGAAGCTCGTGAACGTATTTGACGCTCCGAGTTCCATGACGGCTGCTGACGTAGCCGCAGAAAACAATCGATTGGGCAGCAATGCGCAGCGCATGCTGCTGCAGTCCCTTATGCAGTCGGCGAAGGTTGTGGACAACCGCGGCGCCTTCTATTGATTGTGAACCTTTTGGGGGCCTAGAGGCTTTCCCAACGGTAGGCGTCCCATCGGAGAAACACAAAAACCATTAGGCTAAAGGCCCATAGAGAGGATCCTCCGTAGCTGAAGAAGGGCAGGGGTATGCCGATTACAGGCATGAGGCCAAGGGTCATGCCGACGTTTACGGCAAAGTGCACCAAAAGAATACTGGCAATAGCCAATCCGAAGTAAAGTCCAAAGGAATGCTTTTGGCGCTGTGCAAGCAATGTCAATCGTATGATCAATCCTGCAAAAGCTAGAAGCACGAGGAAGGAACCGATAAAGCCCCATTCTTCGCCAACGGTGCAAAAGATGTAGTCGGTGGTCTGTTCTGGAACAAATCGAAGGCGGGTTTGGGTTCCCTGCATATAGCCTTTGCCAAAAAGTCCGCCAGAGCCAATTGCAATGAGTGACTGTGCCGTTTGGTAGCCTGCTGCACTGGGGTCGTCCACTTGACCCAGAAGCAATTTGATCCTGATTTGCTGGTGGGGTTGCAAAACGTTTTCAAATACTTGATTGACGGTACTGGCCCATGCCAGGGCTGCAATCCCCAGCCAAATTGCTGGATGCTTAAGCAATCGAATGAGCGGCATGCGCTTTCGGGCGCGAGATACAATAAGGCTGAGCAGCGAGATTGAGCCAATGAGCAGGCGCATGGTTTCTGGACTAAAAGCCAAAGCTAAAAGCGAAACCACGCCGATTCCAATGCTTCCAAAAAGGTAGTAGGAGGGCATTCCGGCGAAGTAGAACACTAGAAGGAAGGAGCTGAATACCAGTGCTGACCCGGCGTCTGGCTGCAAAAGGATGAGGATCATTGGCACTGCCACAACAATCATGGGTAGGAGCCGTCCGCGCCAGGTTTCCATTGGAGAACCGCCTCGTTCTAGGATTCGAGCAACCATTAATGCGGTGCCTAGTTTGGCGAATTCCGAGGGCTGAAGACCAAAAGAACCAAGGTTGAGCCAGGATTTGTTTCCGCCGCGTTCCACACCAAAAAACAACACCGCGACCAAAAGTATAAGGCTAAAACCATATACGGCCCATGCCAAAAATTCAAACAGGCGAGCGTCTGCCAAAAGCACGATAAGAATTAAAAAGCTTGCAAGACCAATAAACCGCAGTTGTTTGCCGGCTTCGTGGTCCCAACTCCACTGAAATTCATCACCAACGGGGGTGACCGTGGCCAAAATATTGAGCCAACCGAATACGACCAAGAAAACCACGAGTCCAACGCTAATAAGATCGAGTTTGCCAACCAGGGGAGTTGCGTTAGTACGGTTCATCAGTGGAGAATCAGTAGGGTGGCAGTGCAGTTTGCACAGAATTTATTTGGTACTCGCCTGTCAGGCTGCCTTCGACCATTCTGCGGTAAAGATCCGGTCTTGAAATGGAATCATGCAGGTAGGACTCCATCATCAGGCTTGCAATGGGCGCGGCCCAACGAGATCCCCAGTAGCCGTTTTCGACTATGATGGCGATGGCTATTTTAGGCTTATTTAAGGGTGCAAAAGAGGTAAAAATGGAATGGTCTTGTCCGTGCGGATTTTGCGCGGTTCCGGTTTTGCCAGCCATCATTAGGCCCTCCAGCCTGGAGGCTCTCGCGGTGCCTGACTCAAAAACATCACTCATACCTCCAATGATTACATCAAAGTATTGGGGATCAATGGTTGTTTTATTGACTTTGGTGTACTGCTCGTCAGTAATGGCTTTTCCGTCGATGGCCCTCACCACATGAGGACGAATCCACCAGCCTCGATTGGCTACGGCGGCCACCATATTGGCGAGCTGTATAGGGGTCACGGCGAGCTCTCCTTGCCCAATGGCCAAAGAAATTACGGTAGGAGCCCTCCATCGGTCGCTTTGGTACACCTTGTTGAAGTAGCTTCCGTCGGGCACAAAGCCCTTGCGGCCCGTTGGCAGATCAACCCCCAAGTAGTCGCCCATGCCGAAGCTCTTAATGTGCCGATGCCAAGAATCAATTCCCTGGCTTGCGCTCGGGTATTTTTCTAGGACTTTTTTAAGAATTTGGCAGTGATAATTATTGCAGCTCTTGCTTATGGACCCCCTTAGGTCAAGCGTCCCAGCCTTGCAGTGGCAGCCGACGTGCAAAGAGCCAAAGTGAAACCCATCGATGCAGGTGTACTGCGTTTCGTTGGTCACCACTCCCTCCTGAAGGCCGATTAAAGCATTTAAAATTTTAAATGGAGAACCCGGAGGGTATTCGGCAAGAATGGCTCGATCGTATAAGGGTTTATTGATGGAATCGCGGTAAAGAATCGTATAGTTTCGAGAACGGTAGCGGCCAACAAGAGCATTGGGGTCGTAGCTCGGTGCGGAGATTAGGGCTAGAATTTCGCCCGTACTGGGTTCGATGGCTACAATACTGCCGCGCTTGCCCCGCATCAGCTCCTCCCCGAGGGCTTGAAGCTTGGCATCTATGGTCAACTTTAATTCTGCCCCCATAACGGGCTGCATGTCGTATTCGCCGTTGGCAAAGGAGCCCACATCACGGTTGCGGTTGTCTACCACGATGTACCGACGCCCGTCTTCTCCCCGTAGCTCCTTTTCGTAGGACGATTCAATGCCTGAAATCCCCAGATAGTCCCCAAGGTCGTACTCGGGGTGGCTCTTAATAATGTAGTCGTTGACCTCGCCAACGTAGCCCATAACGTTTCCGCCATAGGCCTGGGGGTACTTTCTGAAAGTGCGCTTGCGCATAGAAACCCCTTCAAAAATGCTGACCTTCTCTTGGAGGGCAGCGTAATCCTTAATCATCAGCCCCCTAAGGATGGCATAGGGCCTGTAGGGAGCCTGAGTGCGCGCCTTTATAAGTTGCTTGCGCACGCTGCTCAGAGGCTCCTGAAGCACCTCTGCAAGCCTTGCGGTGTCGAGGTTGCTGAGTCTGCTCGAGATAACCTCCACGTCGTACGCAATTTGGTTGGTAGCCAAAACGACTCCGTTGCGGTCGCGCATTATGCCCCTCGGAGCATAAATCTTTTCAATTCTCTGGGCGTTGTTGGCCGCATCGAGCGTGTAGCGCTTATCAATGAGCTGAATATTGATCAGGCGCAGGGCAAATACGGCAAAGACCAGGATCACCCCGATGATAAGAATCCGACTTCGAATCATCCTTGAGAGGACTTAGGATAGAACCATCCGATGGCAGTCGCCAAGGAACCGCTGACCACAATATTGATAAGGCTTCGCATAATGACCAAGGACCACACATGTCCGTCGTGGCTGGCCCAGATAAAGAGCCAAATGTGGTGTAGGCCAAAGGACAGCAGCAGCAGCGTGAACCACTTGCCCAAGCCCAAATCCTGGGGGGCGAAGGGAAGCTGCTCCTCGGCGGCGCGCGGGATTACCGCATTGAGTATCCAGGGTCGCAAGTAGGCCAGCAAACTTGTCGCCATTAGATGAAGTCCGCCGCTCCCTTCGTGAAAGTCCATAGCAAGTCCCATTAGCGCGCCAATAATGAGTAGTCCGTAACGATTAAAATTGGCGGGAGCCAAGACAATCAGCAAGGGGTAGAGGTAGGGACTTAAATAACCGCTGACCTCAATCTGGCTCAAGACCAAAAACTGCAGGAGCAGAACCCAAAAAATAAGGCTAAGCCAGGAACCAATTCTCGTCATGGTGCAATACTGTCTTGTTCTACTTTGCGAATGCTAAAAGCGGCCATGACCACCTGCTGGCGATAAAGATCCGCTGCCAGGCGCACCAAAGCTGTTTTGGTGAACTGTGTGGAATCAATAGAAACCCTATCAATGGTACCGATGAGCCATCCCGCCGGAAAAAGGTCGGACCGCGCGTCGGTGACCACTCGGTCTCCTTTTTTGAGGTCTGCCTCGTAGGCTACGTCTACGAATTCAGCAAAGCGAGCATTGGCGCTGTGCCACTGGAGCGTTCCAAAGTGCCCGCTGCGCTCGGCGGAGGCCGAAATCCTCATCGACGGGTGGCTGAGCGGGGTTACGCGGCTGAATCCGTCGGTGGTTTCATAGGCGATGCCAATTATGCCGCTGCTTCCAAGAACGGCAAAGGGAGGCTTGAGTCCGGCATCACGACCTATATCGATCAGGCCCCAGGGTTCGGCGCCATTGTGGGCGATAAACATCAGTCGACCGGGAACAAAATCAAATCCAAATTCTTCATAGGCCTGCACGGGCGGTTTGCTGCTGTCTGGCTCTGCGGCACTTCGAATCCTAGACAACTCCGCAATGAGTGCGAAATTTTCTTCCCTTAGGTTTAGGTAGGTTTCCCATCCGTTGAGCCATCCGCGCCATTGGGCTTGGCGTTCTAAAACCTGAGCCCAATAAAGATTTTGATGCGCGAGAGACCGAGCGTAGGTCAAACTCAAGCCCAAAGTTTGAAGCAACAACAAAGAGATAACCATGCGGTACCGAATGAAAAACCGCAGAATGTTTTGCATGACTTAGCGCATCAAAAGAGTGCGGTACTTATCCAGGTTCTTGAGCGCAATACCAGTTCCACGAACCACTGCACGAAGTGGATCTTCGGCCACATAAACGGGAAGGTCAGTCCTCGCTGAAATACGCTGGTCGAGTCCGCGAAGCAGCGAGCCGCCACCGGCCATGTAGATGCCTGAATTGTAAATATCGGCAGAAAGCTCAGGAGGCGTTAGCGACAAAGCCTCCATTACGGCCTCTTCAATACGCATTAGCGACTTGTCAAGTGCACGCGCAATTTCTTTATGCGAAATATTGACCTGCTTGGGCTTGCCCGAGACCAAATCACGACCCTGAACACTCATGTCGTCGGGAGGCGAGGCTAGGTTTTCTAGCGCGGACCCTACGTTGATCTTAATCTGCTCTGCGGTGCGGTCGCCCACATAAAGATTGTGGCAGGTGCGCATGTAGTAGGCTATGTCGTTAGTAAAAACGTCGCCAGCAATTTTAATCGACTTATCGCAGACAATTCCGCCTAGGGCAAGAACGGCAATTTCTGTGGTTCCGCCACCGATGTCAATAATCATGTTCCCCTTGGGCTCAAGAACATCAACGCCAATGCCAATTGCAGCAGCCATTGGCTCGTGAATGAGGTAGACCTCTTTGGCATTGGCGTGCTCTGCCGAGTCGCGCACCGCGCGCTTCTCCACTTCGGTGATTCCGCTTGGAATACAAATGACCATCCTCAAAGACGGAGCAAACCACTTATTCTTTAATGCCGGAATACTTTTAATCATTTCGCGAATCATGTGCTCCGAGGCAACGAAGTCTGCAATAACCCCGTCTTTAAGGGGGCGAACCGTGCGAATGTTTTCGTGTGTTTTACCGTGCATTTGCATTGCCTCGTGGCCGATAGCAAGAATGGCATTGGTCGAGCGATCCATGGCAACAATCGACGGAGCATCCACGACAACCTTGTCGTTGTGAATGATTAGGGTGTTCGCGGTACCAAGGTCGATCGCGATGTCGTAGGTAAGAAAGTCAAATAATCCCATAGTCTAGTTCAATGTTTGAAGTGACGAAATCCAGTCATAACCATAGCAATGCCGTTTTGATCGCAGTATTGAACGCTTAAATCGTCCTTAACGCTACCTCCTGGCTGTATGACCGCTGTAATTCCTTCTTGATGTGCAATTTCGACACAATCCGGGAACGGAAAAAATGCATCCGATGCCAATACCGCACCTTTTAGTGAAATTCCAAATGATTTAGCCTTGTGTATGGCTTGATGCAGGGCGTCTACCCGCGAGGTTTGTCCCGTACCAGAGGCTAAAAGCCGGCGATTTTTAACCAGGACAATGGTGTTGCTCTTGGTATGCTTGCTGATTGCTGAGGCATAAATAAGGTCATCATTTTCTGCCTCAGTGGGGGCTATTTTAGTTGCGATTTTCAAATCGTCCAAGCTGTCCCTGTGGCGGTCGCACTCTTGAATAAGTAGTCCGTTCATGGCGGAACGCAGTCGGTAGTCCGCCGATTTTTGAGGGCGGATTTTGGCCATAATCCGGTTCTTCTTGCTCTGGAGCAAAGCCAAGGCCTCGGGCGCAAAGTCTGGAGCCAGGAGCACCTCAAAAAAGAGTTCGTTCATTTTCTCTGCTGTGGCCAGGTCGAGCGTTTGGTTGCAGGCAATTACCCCACCAAAGGCAGAAACGGGATCAGACGAAAGGGCTGAAGTCCAGGCTTCGCTCAAGGTGGCACGGCTGGCCATTCCGCATGCGTTGTTGTGCTTAATAATTGCCACCGTGGCGTCGGGCCCATCGAGGCAGTAGTCCATGGCGGCCTCAACATCCAAAAGGTTGTTGTAGCTCAATTCTTTGCCGCAAAGTTGCTCAAGCCGCGCATTTAGATCGCCCACGAACCAGGCTTTTTGGTGCGGATTTTCTCCGTAGCGCAAGGCCATTCGTGGTCCCTGAAGTGCTGCAAAGGGTTCGTTGCTGCCCGTCATCCATGCCGCAATCTGCGCGTCGTAGTGCTGGCTGGCCCTAAAGGATGCGCCGGCAAAAGCCTTGCGCTGCTCCAGCGTAAGGGTTCCGCCCTGAGTGCGCAGCAGTTCAAGCGCCTCGCCATATTGAGCAGTGGAACTCACCACCCAGCAGTGTTCAAAATTTTTTGCTGCAGCCCTAAGGAGCGAAACGCCCCCAATATCAATTTTTTCTATGATGTCTTCTTCTGCAGCCCCCGATGAAACAGTGTCCTCAAAGGGATAGAGGTCAACGACCACCATATCAAAGCTCGGAATCCCAAAACGCTCGACCGTGTCGCGGTCGTCTTTGTGGTTGCGGCGCCATAGAATCCCACCAAAAACGAGTGGGTGCAGGGTTTTGACTCGACCGTCTAGAATGCTTGGGAAGCCCGTAACAGTCTCCACAGCGGTCACCGGGAGCCCCAGGCCCTCAAGGAATGATTGCGTGCCGCCCGTGCTAAATAGCTTGACACCAAGCCGATGAAGTTCTCGAGCTAGGGGCTCAAGACCGTCTTTATGGTATACCGAGATAAGGGCCGACCCTATTTTTTGCAAAGCGTGAACAATTAGAGAATTACGGTCTGTAAAAGTACGGACAACATGGCATGAACTTTGACTAAATTGCGGCTGTGCGAGCGCTATTTTTTATCCTCTGGGAATCCGGTCTTATGGCTTGGAATGCAATGACTGCCAACCTTTTGCGGACTACGCTCTCCCTTCTTGGAATCGCGGTCGGAATTTTTTCTATCATTTCAGTTTATGCCGTGGTCGACAGCTTGGAGCGCAGCATTCGCCAAAGTGTTCAGGGCCTCGGCACCAACGTAGTATACGTACAAAAATGGCCCTGGGGAGGGGGAGGGGGCGAGTACCCCTGGTGGAAGTACTTTCAACGCCCTGACGTCAGCTACGAAGACTACCAGCGCCTCTCCGACTATGGGGTTCGTGGCTCCGACGCCATTGTACTGACCAACGGAACCTCTGCGACCGTCACGCGGGCTAATTCAAGTGTGGAACAGGTTGAAGTCCGAGGCGTTACCTACGACTACGCCCAACTCAATAACCTCAAGTTTTCGGGCGGACGCTACTTCACCGACCGGGAGCTTCGGAGCGGACTGCCCGGCTGCCTCATCGGGGCTGACATTGCCGACGGCCTTGCGCTCGGACTCGATGCGGTAGGAAGCACTGTTCGCATGCTGGGCAGTGACTTTCAGATTATAGGAATTCTGCAACGCGAGGGAAGTTCGCTAGTGGGCGGGTCCCACGACACCCGCATGGTCGTGCCCGCACAGTGGATTGTGTCCCACATTGGCGATAATCTTGAAGGATCCGCCATTCAGGTGCGCGCTGCCGAGGGGGTCAGCACTGCGGAGCTCAAGGATCAACTCGGTTTTATGATGCGCAAAATTCGCCGCCAAGCCCCATCCTCCGACGATTCTTTTGCCCTTAACGAGTCTTCTACCTTGAGTTCCGGCCTGGATCAAATGTTTGGCATAATAGGTATAGCCGGTACCGTTATCGGTGGTTTCAGTATTTTGGTAGGGGGCTTTGGCATTGCAAACATCATGTTTGTAAGCGTGCGCGAACGCACCGGGCAAATTGGGATTCAGAAGGCTCTGGGTGCAAAGCGCGGATTTATTTTAGCGCAGTTTCTGCTTGAGAGTGTGATGCTCAGTCTGGTTGGTGGGTTTATTGGTCTTGGCCTTGCCGCAGTTTTAATTGCGGTTGGCGCCCAACTTTCTGACTTTGACTTGGGACTTTCGGTCAAAAACGTACTTACCGGCATCGGGCTTTCTGCCGTGATTGGTTTGGTAGCAGGCTATGCTCCCGCCGAGATGGCTGCCCGGCTTGATCCGGTCGAGGCCATACGATTCAACCAATAAATTGCGCTTCGGGCATGGATCCGATGGCCTCGGCTATCGAGTGCAGTAGGGCGGTATCCTCAGGGCCAAAGGGATTTTGATCGTGGCTATCAATGTCAATTTGCCCAATTAGCCGGCCCTTGGCATATAGGGGAACCACGAGTTCTGCCTTGGTCTCCATCGAGCAGGCGAGGTAGTTGTCTTGAGCCCAAACGTCGGGAACTTCAAATACTTCCCCGCTAAGCGCAACCTGGCCACAGATGCCTCGGCCATAGGGGATTCGAGTATGTTCCGTTGCCGCTCCGGCAAAGGGTCCGAGGTGCAGAGCCTGCTCCGCGTTATTCATCCAATAAATTCCAACCCAATGATAGTGAGGAACTTCAGCGCGAAGCAGCTCGCAAACAGGAGTAATTCCGCCCCAGCCCTCTGCCTGAAGCAGGGTTAGGGCGTTTTCGTTTAATTCGGTAAAATGACGGTCCTTGTTCATAATTCCATGATTCTTGCCCAAAGAGGAGGTCCGAGTACGATGATTCCCACGATTGCGGCAAACATAGAGGCAGCAAGTACGGCTGCTGCCGACATGTCTTTGGCGTCGCGGATTAAGGGGTCGCGCTCCATCGTTACCCTGTTTGAAAGGCGTTCTAACGCAGAATTCAAGAGCTCGAGGCTGACGACGAGCCCGACACAAAGCAATAAAATTGCCCAACTAAGGGCGTCAACGCCGGCAAACCAGGCAAGCAGGGCTACGGCTAGGGCGGCCAAACTGTGCAGTTTCATGTGGCGTTCTTGCAGCCAGGCAACTGCGATTCCACGCAGGGCGATATATATGGCTTTGAGCATGGAGCCAAAAATAACACCTTCGGTCGGTCATTCAGTCGAAGCCCTCTTGCAGTGATTGAGATCTGCCTTTCTCGGGTCAGGCCAATTAATCGTTCGGGTTGGCGTATTTTTGCAACCTAACCCTATGCAGACGCCTATGAATATTCGAGCCCTTGTCGGCGGTTTAATTACCACTCTGGTCCTTGGTTTCTCTGCCGAAGCCCAAACTATTTCGCTGCTTCAGACCTCCAACTTGTCGAAGTGCGCGGGCGACTCCCTGCGCTTGGAGCTCCAAATTGCAGGCAATTCGATGGGGTCGAGCAACTCCTTTAAGGTGCTTTATGCCCCTGGAACGCCAAGTGCCTTCACTCTGGCCCTCTCCGATACCGCGCAAATTGTGAAGTGGCAGTCCATTCTCCCTCTCCCAGTGGGCACAGACAGCAACTCTGTGGGCACTAAGTATGCCTGGGTATTGGTTCCCGTTAGCATTACGGCGAGCGGATTTTATAGCATTGTCGTGAAGAGTTCGTCGCCGTCCTTATGGTCTGATACCATTCAATTATTCGTTAATGCCAGACCGACTTCTATCGTGAACTCCATTGCGGGAGGCTTCAATAACCTGCACACCAGCGTCAAGGATTGGGGATTTTGCGAGGGAGATACGGTGCGTATGGCGGCAAATCCCGGTCAAAATGGCTACCAGTGGTTTAAAGACGGCGTTCTGTTGCCCGGAGCAACTTCCATTAATTTAGACGTGTTTAATTCTGGAACCTATTCGGTGCAGACCAGCAACGGTCTTTGTTCAAAGATGTCTGAGGATACGGTGATTAACATGTTCACGCCGTCCACTGCGGTAGTTCACCTTCCTGGATCCATGACCACCATCAGGGTTCTTGATGCAGACGCCACTATTGACTCTGTGGGCTTCTGTGAAACAGAAACGATTCAGTTGCAAGGTCCAAGTACAACGGCAGCAGGCACCTCGGTTCTTTATCAGTGGTTGCGCGATTCTACCGATGCATTCGGGCAAGCCATCACGGTTCCTGTTTTGGGCAGTACCCAGCAGACTTTTTCAACCTTTAAAGACGGAGTATACTACCTGCAGACCTCTTGGCTTCCCGGCGGCTGCCCCGACACGAGCGAGGCTTTTTGGCTCTTCGTAGATTCTGTTCCAGATACCGAAATTCAGGCCCTCGCTTGGCCCGGCCAGCCTCAGGTAAACCTTACCATCTGTGCCGACGACTCGACGCAGCTGGCAGCCATCGCATTTTCTAACGATTGGACCTACCAATGGGAGGTGCGCTTCCCGGCCGGCTCGGGCAACTGGACCGCCATTCCAGGCAAGACGGGTTCCAAGCTTACAGTGTCTACCGCTATTGTAGCCGACGACGCAGAGTACCGACTCGTCATTGATAACGACTACTGCAGGCACATTACAAGCGAACTCTTGGTTACCGTAGTGGCATTGCCCCTGGTAAATGTTGCCCCAGCGGACTCTCTTGCGCTCTGTGCCGGCGACTCCGTTTTAGTCGGCGCAACGGGCAACAGTACAAGCTACCTCTGGACCTTCCCGGGTGGCAGCTTTAGCGGAGCCTCTTTTTATGCCAAGACCCCAGGTACCTATACCTTGGCTGGCACGAATTCCAACGGCTGCACGGCCTACGACTCCCTAAAAATTTACTTCTTCGCGGTAAATGCCAACGCTGGCCCCGACCAGACTATTTTGCCTGGAACTACGGTGCAGTTGGCGGCTTCTGGAGGTTCAGTCTACTACTGGTACGCGAGTGTGCCTTCCTACTTTAGCGACCCCTATAATCCCAATGCCCAGACGGTGCCTACCCGAGATACCACCATGTATGTGGTGGAGGTTCTCAACAGCTACGGTTGTTTTGATACCGATACCATGTTGGTATACTGGTTTGATCCTGCCTCATTGATTCCTGACCTCTCGGGCATCATGAACGTAATTACTCCCAACGGAGACGGTTTTAACGACTTCTTTGATCTCTCTGAAGTGGTTCGTGCCGATTCCTGCGACATTATGATTTTTGATCGTTGGGGGGCTAAGACTTATGAGCAGAAGCGCTACATCTCGGGATGGGACGGACGTTCCAACGGAGGAGATCCGCTGCCCGACGGAACTTACTACTATATTTTAACCTGCAGCGACGTTGTTCGATTCCGTGGTGCCATTACCGTGGTACGCCTTTAACCTTTTTTAGCGAAGATTATGAATTCAAAATTGCTATTTGTGGCCCTTGCAAGCCTCTCCTTGAGTGTTCAAGCCCAGCAAATCCCTTTGTACAGCCACCTCTTTTTTGCTCCGGCCATGGTTAATCCTGCGCGCAGTGGGGCCCGAGGCTTCAGCGAGCTAGTCACCATCCACCGCCAGCAGTGGCAGGGTATGGAGGGCGCTCCAGAAACATCAGCACTTCTTTTTAACGGCGCCAATAACAAAGAGCGCATCGGGTATTCCGTCTATGCGTTTACCGACGCCACAGACATTGTTCGTCGTTCAGGTATTTACGGCCACTACGCCTACCATGCTCAACTCGCTGAGAACGCTATTTTGAGTTTCGGAATTGGTGCAGGCTATGTTAACAACACCTTCGACATGGCAAGCATTCGGGTTAAGAACGAGGGAGATCCTTTTCTTTTTCCAGCAAATTCCAACGGCACGCTTGACATCAACCTCGGACTCAATTTGAAGGTGGAGAACTTCCAGCTGGGCCTATCTGTTCCGCAGGTATTGGCTCCTGCCATCACGTACTCCAACAACTACACCGGTCCGGTGGCCTTTAACTTGATTCGCCACTACGTGATTCAAACCCAATACGATCTGCCTATTCAAAAAGACCGCATGACGCTCTCTCCTTTAGTGGTAGTTCGTGCGGCCAATTTTGTAACGCCTCAGGTAGACGCAGGCATGATGTTTAATGTTACCGAGTATGGCTATGTTGGGGCCCTTTTCCGCTCCAATTTCGGGGCTTCGGCTCAGATTGGTGTTCACCTAACTCCTCTGCTGACCCTCGGCTACGCGCACGACTTCAGCACCAACGACTACGCAACTTCACTGGGCATGTCCAATGAGTTCATCTTGACCTACCGCTTTGGCGACAACAAGAGCAACGACCGCATTGAGGCCGAGATTAAGCGCCTTAAAGACAAGCAGCGACAAGCCGATCAAAACGGTGAGAAGCTCATCAACGATAAATTCGAAGAGTTTAAGGAAGAGCTTGAAGCATCAAACAAGAAGCAGCTAGCTGCTCAAAGTGAAGAATTGGCCAAGGCTACGGCGCTCAAGCTTCAACAAGCTGGTGTTCAAGGGGGTGGCGTGCGCGCTTCGGCCGCCAGCCAAGGATCCCGCACGGAGTCCGGCGAAGGTTCTTCTGGGCCTTCAACCATCAAAGGCTACGGCAAGGAAGCGTATGCGTCTAATGTAGCGCCGGGTAGTGTGGGTTACTATGTTACAGCAGGTGTTTATGGTGAGCAAGAAAATGCCGACAAGATGGTTCAGCGACTCAAGGCCCAGGGCGTTCAGTCTAGGACTTTCCGTGATACCAAAAACAACATGGTTTATGTCTATCTGCTCAAGTTTGGCAGCTACGAAGAGGCCTCTTCCGCACGCGAAAGCAACCTGAATGGTCAATACAGCGGCAAGCTGTGGGTAAAGGTCATCCAGTAATGCGCCGACTCTTTGCGATTTTAGTGGTTGCGCTGAGCTTAGCCACTCCGCTTCATGCAGCGCACCTGGTAGGAGGGGAGATAACCTACACCTGCATTGGGTCAAACCAATACGAGGTCAGGTTGCGAATCTATCGTGATTGCTTCTCAGGAGGATCAGGGTTTGATAACTCCGTAAATTTCTCCGTATTTAACCTAGGCGGAACCTTGGTCACCAACCCTTCAGTGCCTAAAGGTCCTACGGTTTCTGTTCCAGCGGGTACTGGGAACCCCTGCCTGACTACGCCCCCTAATATTTGCACGGAATATGCGGACTACGTGGCGACCTTGACCCTGCCTCCTCTCATTGGAGGATACACGATTTCGTACCAGCGCTGCTGCCGAAACTCTAGCATCTCCAATGTATCCAATCCGGGCTCTAAGGGTAATACTTATACGGTGCAAATTCCGTCCATGGATAATGCCTGCAACAGTACCCCAGCCTTTGCAACGGTCCCACCGATTGTGCTATGCCTTGGAGATCAATTGAATGTTGATGCTTCTGCCAACGACGCCAACGGCGATTCTCTTTACTACGAGTTTTGCGAAATCTTCACAGGCGGAAGCCCTGGCAGTGCAAGTCCAGGCACTGCGACGGCGCCCCCTTACACAACGATCACTTTTGTAGCTCCAGCGACGGCAAGCCAACCGGTTCCAGGCTCTCCGGCTCTTACCATTAATGCGCAAACGGGCATTATTTCGGGGGTAGCCACTACTGCAGGACAGTACGTTGTTGGGATTTGCGTAAGTGAATACCGCAACGGTCAAAGGCTTTCGGTGGTTCGGCGCGACTACCAATTCAACGTGACCAACTGCATCATTAATACGGTGGCAGACATGGTTACGCAGCTCGAAGATCCTCAGCTCTACTGCGACGGGAGAACCTTGACCTTTACTCCACAGACCTCGGGTGCCTTGACCTATTTCTGGGACTTTGGTGATACCACGACCACAGCAGATACGAGTTCCCTG
>NSIH01000029.1 GCA_002737315.1 Flavobacteriales bacterium | reverse complement strand
GTGCTCGCCCTGGCTCCTACGCTTGCCTGGCTCTTTGTCGCTCGCGTGGTTTCTGGCATTTTTGGAGCGAGTTTTTCGACGGGTTTTGCCTACATCGCCGACGTTTCGCCCCCAGAGAAGCGCGCTCAAAACTTTGGTCTGGTGGGGGCTGCCTTTGGCCTCGGCTTTATTATCGGCCCCGTTTCGGGCGGACTTTTGGGCGAATTAGGGCCCCGGGTTCCGTTTTTTGTGGCGGCTGCTCTGTCGCTACTCAATATGGCCTATGGGTATTTTGTGCTGCCCGAGTCCCTGCCCGTCGAGCGCCGTCGGGCCTTTGAATGGAAGCGCGCAAACCCCATTGGTGCCCTGACTGCACTGCGCCGCTACCCCCAGGTTCTTGGGTTAATCGGTTCTCTGGTGTTCCTGTACATTGCTAGCCACGCCGTTCAGGGCACCTGGTCCTACTTTGTAATTGAAAAGTTTGCCTGGTCGCCCAAAGACATTGGGCTTTCGCTGGGCGTCGTCGGCATTTTGAGCGCCCTGGTTCAGGGATTCTTGATTCGCAAGGCGATTCCGGCTTTGGGAGCCTGGCGCACCCTAATTTTCGGCATGGGCTGCAATGTGCTGGGCCTAATTCTCTTTGCCCTAGTTCAGCAGCAGTGGATGCTTTATGCCTTTTTGATTCCCTATGCCCTGGGCGGGCTCGCCGGCCCAGCCCTTCAAGGCCTGCTGAGCAACAACGTTTCTGAGAGCGAGCAGGGTGAGCTACAGGGTGCCATGAGCAGCATGATGAGCGCCACCAGTATTGTGGGTCCCGTTTTGATGACGAGTATTTTTGCGGCATTCACGGCAGAGGGAACTGGATTGTATTTTCCGGGAGCGCCCTTCGTGGCGGGGGCCCTGCTCAGCGCGACCTCTTTGGTGCTTATCTTAGGACAATACCGCAAATCGAAGTTATGAACTGGACTACTTGGCTTATTGCCGCCGCGGCTTTGCTTCTGGTGGAGATGTTTACTCCTGGATTTTTACTGGCCTGCCTCGCGGTTGGTGCTGTTGGCGCGGCCGCAGCGGCGGCCTTGGGCTGGTCCATTGAGCTGCAGTTGTTGCTTTTTTCAGCCTTTAGTGTGCTTTCGCTCTGGCTGCTTCGTCCGCTGCTGCGCACTTGGCTTGCCGCCACCGGAGCCAAGACCAACCAAGACGCGCTGATTGGCTTAGTCGGGCGCGTGGAGTCTGACGTGAAGATGGGAGAGCGAGGCTACGTCAAAATCGACGGCGACAGCTGGGCTTTTGAAGCCAAGCGCGACTATGCCACCAACGACAAGGTGCGCATCAGCCACCGCGAGGGCGTAGTGGTACAGGTAGTCGAAGCCTAAAAAACAGCAGCCAAGCCCTCATTTCAGGGCGCAGACGAACTATCCCCGCTTGGAGGGAAGGGTCAGCGACGACAAGGCGGCGAGCATCAGGCAGATCCCTGCCAAAACCATCGTGTTGATTATGGCGTCTCCCAAAAAGGTCTTGTAGGCCCAGTTGATTCCGCCCAAAGCCGCAACTATTTGCGGAATCACAATAAACATGTTAAACAACCCCATGGTAATGCCCATCTTGGCCGGATTCACCTCGCTCGAAAGGATGGCGTAGGGCATCGACAAGATGCTGCCCCAGGCAATTCCCACCAGGGCAAAAGAAGCGTTTAAAATGCCGTCGTTGGCCGCAGTAGCCTGCCCCATCAAAAGGAATCCGCAACCGCCGGCAGCCAGAGAAAGCAGGTGGACCAGACGTCGGTTCAGCGCGCGCTTGGAGGCATAAACCGTCAGCAAAAATGCAAAGGCCATGGAACTCAGGCCATACATGCCCATGGACGAGCCCACGGATGCCGCCGCGTTGTTGTAGGCCGCCTTCTCTGCCAGGTAGTTGAGGGCTCCGTTTGAGGGCATGGCGGCTTGGTACACGTGCTCGGCCAAGGCAGGGCCGGCAAAATTCCACATGGTAAAGAAGGCAAACCAGCTAAAGAACTGCACCAGCCCGAGCTTCCACATGACCTTGGGCATGAACTTAAAGCTCGACGCAATTTCTCTAAAAGCACCCGCTACTCCCGCGGTCTGCCTTCGGTGGGCGCGAAAGGCCTCCATGTCTTCGGGCGGATCCTCGGTGGTGGTAAAGACGGTCCACAGAATAGACGCCATAAAGACCATGGCGCCAATGGCAAAGGCCCAGTGCACCGAGGGGGGGATTTCGCCTTGCGGCGCGGTAGTCGACACCCCCAGGGTGCTCATCAGCCAGGGCAAATTACTGGCAATCCACGTGCCGATTCCGATTATAAGTGTTTGAGCCACAAAGCCATAGGATCGCTGCTCGTCAGGCAGCTTGTCGGCCACCAAGGCCCTAAAGGGCTCCATAGAAATGTTGATGGACGCGTCCAAAATCCACAAAAGCCCGGCCGCCATCCAAAGGGCCGACGAATTCGGAATGAAAAAGAGGGCCAGGGTGCTCAGCACCGCTCCGAGCAAAAAATAAGGACGGCGACGCCCAAACCGGGGACTCCAGGTGCGGTCAGAGAGGTAGCCAATTATGGGCTGCACCAGCAGGCCCGTCAAGGGTGCGGCAATCCAGAGGCCCGGCAATTCGTCTTTGCTGGCTCCAAGATTTTGAAAGATGGACGACATGAATCCACCCTGCAGGGCAAAGCCAAATTGAATGCCCAAGAAACCAAAACTCATGTTCCATATCTGCCAAAAGCGAAGGGGTGCTTTTGCCTTAGATGCCGGTGCCGAAGATTGATTATTGGCCATGTTTTTAGGAATAAGTGCGCTCGGAGTTGCGCTGGTACAGCTGGGCCGGTTTGTGAACCACCCCGGTTTGCTTCTCGTCCAGAGGAAGAACCCACTGGTCATTCAGGGCCTTTTTGCGAAAGTTGCGCTTGTCAAAACTCGCATTTAAAATAGCCTCATAGACGGCCTGCATCTGGCTGAGCGTGAATTTATCGGGCAGCAATTCAAAGCCAACGCGCAGTTCGCTAAGCTCGCGCCTCAGGGTCTGCAAGGCCTGCTTAAAGATCGCATTGTGGTCAAAGGCAAGCTGCGGAATATCGTAGGCATCGTGCCAAAAAACCCGGGCCGCAAAACTCGAGGCCGAAAGGTTAAAGTCCGTCATCTTCACGAGCGCAAAATAGGCCACCGTAATGACCCGGGTGGTCGGATCCTTGCGGATGTGGCTAAGCCATGGCAGGTCCTTGGAATCCTTGACTCGGCCGGGGTCGCCGAAGGTTCCGCACTGCTGCAAATAAAGACCGCTGAGGCTGGTGAGCTCCCGAAGCACTCGGGCTGCGGCCTCGTCGAGGTTCTCGTCGCCCTCGAGGTGGTCGCCCGGCAGGGCCAAGCGGCAAACCTGACCAAAGTCTTCTTGCTCAATGAGCAGCACGTTGAGTTTTTGGCCATCAAAACCAAAAACAGCGCAGTCTACCGAAACATTGGGGTTTTGCATATGCCACAAATGTACTTCGGACACTAACGTGCCCGTCACTTTGCCTAGGGCGAACACTATCTTCGTAAACCTATGAAACGCATTGCCGTACTGACCTCTGGAGGAGATGCGCCCGGCATGAATGCCGCCATTCGCGCGGTGGTTCGCGCCTCAAGTTTCTATGGCCTGGAATGCCTCGGAATCTACCGCGGCTACGACGGCCTTATCGAGGCGGACTTTGTTCCGCTTGACAGCAAAAGCGTGCGCAACATTATTTCTCAAGGCGGAACCATGCTTAAATCCGCCCGAAGCCATGCCTTTCGCAGTCCAGAGGGCCGCGCCAAAGCCGCCGCCAACCTTCGTGCACAGGGCATCGAAGGCCTCGTGGTAATTGGCGGAGACGGAACCTTCGCCGGCGCCCACAAACTTTTTGAGGAGCACCAGATTCCCGTGGTGGGCATTCCGGGAACCATCGACAACGACCTGTTTGGCACCGACTACACCATTGGCTACGACACGGCCAGCAACACAGTCGTGCAAAGCATTGATAAAATTCGCGACACGGCAAACAGCCACAACCGCCTCTTTTTGGTGGAGGTCATGGGGCGCGACGCGGGCTTTATCGCACTGAGCTCCGGTCTTGCAACCGGCGCAATCAGCATCATTCTGCCCGAGCGCACCACTACCATTGACGAGCTCTTTGCGGCCATCGACCTGAGTGCGGAACGCAAAAAGACCAGCAACATCGTCGTGGTGGCCGAGGGCAACCGAATGGGAACACCTTTTGAACTGGCCGACGCGCTCCAAAAGCACAACGCCAACCTCGACGTCAAAGTCACCATTCTAGGGCACATTCAGCGAGGCGGATCGCCCAGCATGCTCGACCGCGTCAATGCCAGCCGGCTTGGGGTTTCTGCCGTAGAGGCCCTACTCAACGGGAAGCACGACGTAATGGTCGGCATTGTCAACGGCCAGCTCACCCATACCCACCTGCCCATGGCAATTCTGAACAAGGCAGCGCTCGACGAAGATTTGATTCGCATTGCACGAATCCTTTCGATTTAACTTTTTATATCCGATTTTTGCAGCCATTATGAAAAGAATAGCCATCAACGGTTTTGGGCGCATCGGCCGCCTGACCTTCCGCAACCTCATGGAGCGCGCCAACGTCGAAATCGTCGCCATCAACGACCTGACCGACACTGCGACCCTCGCCCACCTGCTCAAGTACGACTCTGCACACGGCGGATTCCCGGGCACCGTCAGCCACGGGCCAGACAGCCTCATTGTCAATGGCAAATCAATTCGTGTAACGGCTATAAAGAATCCTGCGGAACTTCCCTGGGGAGAAATTGGCGTTGACCTGGTGGTTGAATCCACCGGTATCTTCACAAGCAAGGAACAGCTCGAGCTGCACCTGCAAGCTGGCGCCAAAAAAGTGGGCCTCAGTGCTCCGGCCAAAGGCGACGACGTCAAGACCGTGGTGCTTGGGGTTAACGAGGGCGTTCTTGGCGCAGACGATCATGTCTTTAGCAATGCGTCCTGCACCACCAACTGCCTGGCTCCTATGATGAAGGTCCTCAACGACCATTTTGGGGTGGTTAAGGGCTACATGCTGACGGTGCACGCCTACACCAGCGACCAAAGCCTTCAAGACGCTCCCCACCGCGACCTTCGTCGCGCACGCGCTGCGGCAGTGAGCATGATTCCAACCACTACCGGAGCCGCCAAGGCCGTGGGACTGGTGCTCCCCGAGCTCAAAGGCAAGCTAGACGGCTACGCCATGCGCGTACCCACGCTCACGGGCTCGGCAACGGACGTTACCGTCGAACTATCGCGCCCCACCACGGCTGCTGAAATCAATGCCGCCATGAAGGCCGCCGCAGAGGGTCCGCTCAAGGGCATTTTGCAGTACACCGAAGATCCCATTGTTTCGGCCGACATCGTGGGCAACAAGCACTCCTGCATCTTTGACGCGGGAATTACCTCTGCCAACGGCAACCTGGTGAAAATTTTGGGCTGGTACGACAACGAAGCCGGTTATTCTGCGCGCATGGCCGACATGGCCGAACGCTTTGCCGCTCAATCCTAGTACCATGGTTTTTATCGTTGAAAGCGGTTCTACTAAGGCCGATTGGATTCTTCTTGCCGATTCCGGCACCGAGGTCGGACGCTGGTCGGTCAAGGGCCTTAACCCCTACTTTCACGACGCCAATGAGGTAGAGCGCACCCTGAGGGCCGAAGACGCCGTCATGAGCAAAGCGCCCATGGTCAAAAAAGTATTCTTTTATGGAGCGGGCTGCTCTTCCGAGTCCCTGAACGCCCGAATTGCAGAGGGCCTTGAGCGCGTCTTCCCAGACGCCGAAGTGTCTGTGGAGCACGACCTGCTCGCGGCCGCATACGCCACCTACTTCGGCGAGCCGCACATCGCCTGCATTTTGGGTACGGGATCCAACTCCTGCTACTTCAACGGCAGCTCGGTGCGCGAAGAGGTTCCGGCCCTTGCCTATGTCTTGGGCGACGAAGGCTCCGCCAGCTACATCGGCAAGCGTTTGGTGCGCGACTTTATGTACAAGCGCCTCCCGACCGACCTGCATGCTGCCTTTGTGGCGGCCTATGGCGTTACCAAGAGCGAAATCCTGCACTCGGTCTACAACGAGCCCAACGCCAACGTCTACCTGGCCAACTATGCGCGGTTTGCGGGAGACCATGCCGAGCACCCCTACATTCAAGAAATAGTCTTCGAGGGATTCAAGGCATTTATTGAGTTTCACGTGCTCTGCTTTGCCGAAGCCCGCCAGGGTGCGCAAGTAAACTTTGTGGGCTCGGTCGCCAAGGCCTTTGAGCAGCTTCTTCAAAAAGCCTGCGCCGAGTCAGGAGTGCGCTACGGACGCACGCAAGCAAAACCCGTCAACCGGCTGGTGGAATACCACGTTGACGTCCTTAAGGTACTCGAGCCCGAAGTCCGGTGATTCGCGGTTTGCTCTTTGACCTGGACGGAGTTTTGGTCGACACAGCAGGCTACCACTTTGAGGCATGGCAGTACATTGCTGCCGAACTGGGCATTCCCTTTGGCGAAGCCCAAAACGAGCAACTCAAGGGGGTTTCTCGCGTGGAGTCGCTAAACCGCATCCTTGCCTGGGGCGGCCTTAACTGCTCCGACGCCGAAAAGCATCACTGGATGACCCTTAAAAACGAACGCTACCTCGAACTCATGAGCGCCATGCCGGCCGACGGCTACCTGCCCGGAGCGCATGCCTTTTTGCTTGCAAGCCGAGCCGCGGGGCTCAAGATTGCCCTAGGTTCCGCCTCTAAAAATGCTCCGCTCATACTAGAACGCTTGGGCTGGATTCCGCTTTTTGACGCCCTGGTTGACGGGAACGTCGTGTCTGCCTCCAAACCCGATCCCGAAGTGTTTCTCGAGGGAGCACGCCGTCTGAACCTTCAGCCCTCGGAGTGCCTAGTCTTCGAAGATTCCGAAGCCGGAGTGGAGGCCGCCCGCCGTGCCGGAATGAAGGTCGTAGGCATCGGCCAAGGCCTGGATGCCGACCTGCTCGTCAGCGGACTGGACCAACTCACCCCGGAGCGCGCCGCCCAACTTTAACAAGTAACGAGTAACTCGCTATGAAGCCCCCCATTCAAATCGACCCCTGGAGCGTTATTGAAACGTCCTGGAATCCCGAAGCGCACATTATGAGCGAGAGCCTTTTTGCGCTGGGCAACGGCCGCATGGGCCACCGCGCCAACCACGAGGAGGCTTTTAGCGGCAAGCACCTGCAGGGCAGCTATGTGGCGGGCATCTACTACCCCGACAAGACCAAGGTGGGCTGGTGGAAGAACGGCTACCCGGAGTACTTCGCCAAGGTGCTCAATGCGGTAAACTACATCGGCATAGACGTCAAGGTCAACGGCGAAACCCTCGACCTGAACAAGGCCCGGGTGAGCGATTTTTACCGAGCGCTCAGCATGGAGCATGGCCTGCTCAGCCGGCACTTCACCGCTACGCTCGACAACGGCGTAAGCCTGCGCGTAGAAGCCCAGCGATTCTTGAGCATTGTGCGCGACGAGGTTTCGGCCCAGCAGTATAGGATTACCCTAGACCAGCCAGCCGAGCTGGTACTCGAACCCTTTCTGGACTTTAATGTGGTGAATGCCGACGCCAATTGGGACGAGTCATTCTGGGCTCAGGAGGGCCACGAAGCCGGTTCTTGGATCAAGGCGCGCACCAAAAAGCTCGATTTTGTGGTGGCTGCCGCAATGGAGTGCGTGCTGGACGGTGCCTCGAGCGGAGCGGCCGCAGGCCGCGAAGGCTATGCCGCGCAGGTCTTCACGTTTAAGGCTGAAGCCGGAACCGCCTACACCCTCCACAAGTACGTGGGTGTGGTTTCGTCGATGAACGCTCCGGCCAACGAGGTGGAATTGCGGGCGAAGGCCCAAGCCGCCGAAGCGCACCAGGCTGGCTACGAAGCACTCCTGGCCGAGCAGCGCCAAGCATGGCGATCCAAGTGGGACCTCGCAGACATCGTGATCGACGGCGACGATTCCGCCCAGCAAGGAATCCGCTTCAACATTTTCCACCTGCTTCAAACGTTTACGGGCGTGGATCCGCGCCTCAACATCGGCCCCAAGGGCTTCACCGGCGAGAAGTACGGAGGCTCAACCTACTGGGACACCGAGGCGTACTGCCTGCCCTTTTACCTGGCCTCTACCGACCCCGAGGTGGGCCGGAACCTTCTGCTCTACCGCTACAAACAGCTCGACAAGGCCATCGAGAACGCCGCCAAACTCGGATTCACCGACGGCGCCGCGCTCTACCCGATGGTGACCATGAACGGTGAGGAGTGCCACAACGAGTGGGAGATCACCTTCGAAGAAATTCACCGCAACGGCGCGATTTCGTACGGAATCTACACCTACCTGCGCCACACCCTCGACTACGGCTACCTTGCCAAGGGTGGGCTCGAGGTGCTGGTCGCCATTGCTCGATTCTGGGCCCAGCGGGTCAACTGGAGCGATGACAAAGAGCAGTTCGTGATCTTGGGCGTTACCGGACCCAACGAGTACGAGAACAACGTCAACAACAACTACTACACCAACTTCATGGCCCAATGGTGCATGGAGTACGCGGCCGAATGCACCGAATACGTGGCCCAAAACTACCCCAAAGACTACGCGGAGCTCTCGGCCAAAATGGACCTGGAGTCCGACGAAATTGAGCAATGGGAGGCGATTCGCAGCAACATGTACTACCCCTTCAGCGAGAAGCACGGTGTGTACCTGCAGCAAGACGGATTTTTGGACAAGGAACTCGTGCCCGCCGCGCAGCTGGACCCCGCCGAACGCCCCATCAACCAAAAATGGAGCTGGGACCGCATCCTTCGTTCGCCCTACATCAAGCAGGCCGACACCCTTCAGGGCATGTTCTTTTTTGAAGACCGCACTCCGGTTGAAACGCTTAAAAAGCACTTCGACTTTTATGAACCCCTGACCCTGCACGAGAGCTCCCTCTCGCCCAGCGTACACACGGTACTGGCCTGCAGGCTGGGCTACGCCGCAAAGGCCTACGAACTCTACCACCGCACCGCACGCCTGGATCTGGACGACTACAACAACGAAGTCTACCAAGGCCTGCACGTCACGGCCATGGGAGGCGCTTGGATGGCCGTCGTTTATGGCTTTGGCGGAATGCGTCTGGTTGGCGAGAACCTGCACTTCAAACCCTTCTTGCCCGAGCAATGGAGCGGACTCACCTTTCACCTTCGCTGGCGCGGATCCCTGCTCTTGGTCCGCGTTGAGCAGAACCAACTGACGGTGAGTAACTTAGAGGGATCTGCAGCGGAATTCTATGTGGGCGGAGCCCTCCAGAAGCTCGCCGCGGGCAGCGAACAAACCCATACCCTATCGTGAAACGCTTAGCCACCATTTGCCTCGCCCTCGCAATCGCCACGGCATGCAGCCAACCGGGGTCGGTAGACCTGGGTCGCGAATACGCCGGCCTTGGATGGCGCCCCGTTGACCTCGCTCCCGAAGGCATAACCAAAATTTATGCAACCGACTACCTCCTGAGCGAGCTTGACGAGTGGACCTTCCCTGAGGGGCTGACGGTGGAGTGGCAGCAAGATTCCGCCATATGGAGGGTTCAAGGACGCATGGCCCAAGCCGTTGGCGTGGCCACCTTGGAGGCGGCGGGAGGAACCTACCATCTGATGCTGCGCCAAACTCCCGTGCAAGAAGTAGAATTCCGCCTCGCCCTGCAGCAGGGAGACAGCGCCGCAACCGCCTACCTCATAGGCAGCTTCAACGCCTGGAACCGCAGCAGCCAACCCATGCAGCGCGACAGCAGCAACCTGGCTCGCACCAAGCTCCGGCTCAAGCCAGGGCGCTACGAATACAAATTCACTGTAGGCGGAATTGAAGTAAACGACCCATCTAATCCAATCAAGGTGCCCAACGGCATGGGGGGAAGCAACGACGTGCTGGTGGTAGCGGAGCCCGGTACCGCCTGTGCCCCCTTGCGCATCCTCGGCGAACGCGACAATGCCCTTGCCGTTGCGGCCCTCCCCAAAGGGCAAAGCCTGCTGGCCTTCTGGAACACCTACCAAATTGGCGTTACCAAGGCCGAAGACGGAACCCTAATGGTAGCAATTCCCGACCAGGCGCGCGAGACCGTTCGAAGCCAAATCCACCTTTACACGCACAACGCAGACCGCATTGGAGGCCAGGCCATGGTTCCGCTTCACGAAGGCAAAATCCTAAGTTCCGCGCAGCAGTTTCGCCGCGACGACTGGGAGGCCGCCACGATGTACTTTGCCCTTATTGACCGATTCAGCAACGGCAACCCCCTTAACGACAGGCCCTTAAACCGCGATGATGTGCTGCCTGCCAACGACTACCACGGCGGCGATGTCGAGGGCATTCAGCAACGCCTTGAGAAGGGCTTTTTTCAATCCCTCGGATTCAATACCATTTGGCTCTCGCCCCTGCACCGCAATCCGCAAGGAGCCTGGGGCCTTTGGACCAAAGGGGGCGTCTTCACGCGCTTCTCTGGCTACCACGGCTACTGGCCCACGAGCACCTCGCATCCCGACCCCCGCATGGGAACTCAGGACGAAATCCGTCTTTTTAACAATGCGGCTCACGAGCGCGGACTCAACACGCTCATTGACTTTGTCGGCCATCACGTGCACCTGGAACACCCGGTGCTCAAGGCGCAGCCCAATTGGACCACCTCGCTATACCTGCCCGACTCGTCGCTCAACACCGAGCGCTGGGACGACCACCGGCTGACCACCTGGTTTGACAAGCACCTTCCGACCCTGAATTCCACGCTCCCTGCCGCCGTGATGGCCATGACGGACTCGGCCATGCCTTGGATTCAAGACTACGGCTTTGATGGATTTCGCCATGACGCGTCGAAGCACGTGGACCAGCTATACTGGCGAACGCTGACGCGCAAACTCAAGGAGCGCGTGGCCTATGCCGAGGGCCGACGGCTGTTTCAAATTGGCGAAACCTACGGCTCTCCCGAGCTCATCAACAGCTATGTGGGCAGCGGACTCCTCGACGCGCAGTTCGACTTCAACCTCTACGATGCGGCCGTCGCCTTCTTTGGCAACTTGGGCGGAAGCGCTCCCGCGCTGCAGGCAACGCTGGAAGCCAGCTTGGCAACCTACGGGGCCAACCACCTGATGGGCAACATCAGCGGAAACCAAGACCGTCCCCGCTTCGTTACCCTGGCCTCGGGCCACGTTTCGCCCCAAGAAGACACGAAGCTCGCGGGCTACACCCGCGCCACGCCCAAGGCCACCGAGGCAGGCCTTAACCGCCTTGCCCTACTGCATGCCTTTAACTGTGCGATCCCGGGAATCCCTGTATGTTTTTATGGTGATGAGGTAGGCCTTGAGGGCGCCAATGACCCCGACAACCGCCGAGACATGGCGTTTGAAGCCGCGGGCAAACCCTCTCCGTTCAGCAAGGCCCAGCTCCTTCTTCGGTCGCGCACCTCCGACGTCTTTTTGGAGCGGCGCAGCAGCATCGCGCTCTGCTTCGGGCAAACCAGCGTTCGCGCCATTGGAGACGACATTCTCGTCATCACCCGCAGCTACCCCGGCGAAACCATGCGCGTGGTGCTCAACCGGGGCGATAAACCCGTCAGTGTGCGCATCAACGACCTTGGTTCCGACGCCCGTGTGGTAGCGGGCGAGGGCAGCCTGAGCACCCTTAAGGCCGAGATTCCGGCCCGTAATTTTGCCTATATCAAATCCAATAAGAAGTAAACCATGAAGAAGTTTATCGCCTTTGCCGCCGTCGCCCTGCTCGCCGCATCCTGCGCCCCCAAGACCGCTGAAGAAGCCGTCCACGCCTTTCACCCCGACTGGTCCAAGAACGCCGTGATCTACGAGGTCAACGTGCGCCAGTACACGCCCGAAGGCACGCTGGATGCGTTTGAAAAAGAGCTTCCCCGCATCAAAGATTTGGGCGCCGACATCCTGTGGTTCATGCCCATGAGCCCCATTGGCGTCGCAAAACGCAAGGGCATCCTCGGATCCTACTACAGCATCTCAGACTATAGTGCCATCAACCCCGAGTTTGGCGACAGCGCCGACTTCGCCCGCGTGGTCGACGAGACCCACAAGCTCGGAATGAAGGTGATTTTGGATTGGGTCCCCAACCATACCGCCTGGGACCACCACTGGATGACCGAGCACCCGGAGTTTTACTACCGCGATTCCGCCACCGGCGAAATCAGCAACGGGCGCAACGACCACAACCAGCCGACCGACTGGACCGACGTGGCCGAGCTCGACTACGCCAACAAAGAGCTGTGGACGGCCATGCAGGTCGAGATCATGTGGTGGCTCAAAAACATGAAGATTGACGGCTTTCGCTACGACATGATGGGCGGGCAACCCCTAGAATTTTGGCAAGAGACCAACGCCATGCTGCGCGCCGAGAATCCCGAAATCTTCCTGCTGGGCGAAACCGAGTTTTACTGGGCTCACGAGTCGCAGTGCGACATGACCTACGGCTGGGAGTTTCACCACCTGCTCAACAAGGCCTGCCAGGGCGAAGACGTCGCCACGATCGACGCCTACCTCGAGCGCCAGGAGAAGGACTTCCCGCAGGACGGTTACCGCATGTACTTCATCGACAACCACGACGAGAATTCCTGGAACGGAACCGTCGAGAAGCGCATCGGAGCCAACGCCCAAGCCGCCTACATCATTTGCGCCACCATGGAGCAGGGCATGCCACTGATCTACAGCGGCCAAGAGGTGGGTCTCGACAAGTCACTCCGCTTCTTTGAGCGCGACACCATCGACTGGAGCCTCCCCTCGAAAGCCGGCTTCTACGCCAAGGTGAGCTCCCTGAAGCACGAGAATTCCGCCCTCAACAGCGGTGACTTTGGCGGAGCCCAGTCCCGCATCACCACCGGTGACCCCCGTGTCTATGCCTTTGCACGGACTAAGGGCGACAACAGGGTCCTGGTCTTTGTCAACTTCGACGGCAAGTCCAAGGAAATCACCTACGGCGATGCGTCCGCCGGAACCTACGTGAACCACTTCACGGGCGAGTCGGTGGTCTTGTCTAAGAGCGGAGCCCTGAGCATCCCGGCCAACGGATTCTTGGTGCTTACGGCCAAGTAGGGGGGCGGAGCGCGGAGCGCGATGTAGGAACCTTTGGTTCCGTGGCGGCAAAAAAAAGAACGCCGGTCCTTTCGGACCGGCGCTCCAACCAATGGGTAAAGCCGCCAAAGGCTGCTTCACTCCAAACCGTCGCTAAGATACATTGGACTCACTCATCCCCCCCCCCATTGGAGGGCATAATTAACCGATTTAAGAGCAAAATCGGGCAAAAACAACCAAAAAAGACCCTTAACAGAGTAAAGAGCAAAAATCCGCAGTGCGAACCATCAATGCCCGCCCTCTGGCGCGAGCTTCTCGAGGTCTATTCCGCGGGCCTTGAGCGCATTCGAAACCGACAAGGCATAAAAGCCTAGGTAGGCAAAGCACACGACGCCGACCCAAAAGGACTGGCGCAGTCCAAGCAGCGCATCGTCTGCCAAATACCCCTGCAGGAGACTTACTACGCCGCCGCCCATAATCATCATGATCAAAGCGTTAGAAGCCTGCGCGGTGCGTCCGCCAAGGCCCGTAATAGCCAGGGTAAAAATGCAGGGCCACAGGGTCGAAGCAAAAAGTCCGACACTTAAAAAAGCATAAATGGCAAGACTACCCTCGGCAGTCATTCCCACGATCAGCGCCGCTGCGCCCGCGATGGAGTAGTAGAGAAGCTGGCGCGCCGGATTGCCCTTAGTGCTCCAGTCCAGAATAGTAAGCAGCGCAATTGCAGCGAGGTAGGGTATAAAGGCAACCGCATTGTGGCCGGCAGCACTGTTTACCACCAAAAAAACCGCAAAGGCCGCCAAGGGCATAAGCCAGCGCATCAGCTGCCGCATCGAACCCTTGAGCCCCATGGCACCCGAAGCCGCAGTCCAGCGACCAATCATGAGCGAGGCCCAATAAAGCGAGACATAGGGTGCAATTTCATGCAGGGCAATGCCGTGAAACTTCTCAAGATAGGCGGGTAGATTGCTGGCCGTCGAAACCTCCACGCCCACATACACAAAAATTGCAATCATGCCCATCCATACCTGGGGCAGGCCTAGGGTGCCTGACGGTGCCGCGACCTCATCCTTTGCCTGAGCGTCAACCGCAGCGGGCTTGCCAAAATCCGAATGCCAAAAAATGAAGCCAAATAGGGTAAACAAAACGCCCAGCGCGAGGTAGGGCAGTTTCACCGCTTCAATATCAAGGGCCGTCTCGCCCGTCGCTCCAATGCCAAAAATTGCAATGCTTACCACCAGGGGCCCGAGGGTGGTGCCTAAATTGTTGACGCCCCCGGCCATACTTAGGCGCTGCGAGCCCGTATCTGCACTGCCGAGCGCAATCGCGAGCGGATTTGCCACGGATTGCTGTAGGCTAAAGCCCAGCCCGACCACCAATAGACCGGCGAGCAGCAGGGGGAACGAAGCCTGGTTGGCTGCCGGAATAAAAAGCAGGGTTCCAAAAGCACTTAACCACAGGCCGATGCCCAGCGACCTGCCGTAGCCCACGGTGGCTACCAAATCCTTGCCCCAAAGGCGGGTGAGAAGCAGGTAGCCCAAGGCTCCCACGGTGTAGGCCACATAAAAAATAAAAGAAATCATTTGGCTCTGCCACTGCTCCAAACCCAGCTTGCTTTGAAAGACCGGAATCAGAATATCGTTGCTCGCGGCAACAAAACCCCAGAAAAAGAAGACCGAAACGAGAATGGCGAAGTGCTTGCGCATGCGAGAAGGGGTTTTAGTATTGGCTACTAATATAGAGCCTTAGGCCCTTAGCTCCTTAGCCACCTCGGCAAAAGCCGCCACTGCCTTATCAATGTGCTCTGGGCTGTGGGCCGCCGAAAGCTGCACTCGAATGCGCGCTTGACCCTTGGGCACCACCGGGTAGAAGAACCCGATAACGTAGATTCCGCGCAGCAAAAGGGCGTCGGCAAAGCGCTGGGCCAGGGCTGCGTCATAAAGCATGACCGGCACAATGGCGGACTCTCCGTCCTTAAACTCGAGCCCAGCTGAGCGCAAACCCTGCTTGAAGCGAGCCACATTGCTCATGAGGCGGTCGCGCAATTCCGTACTGCCTTCGATCAAATCAAGCACCGCGAGGCATGCCCCCACGATCGAGGGAGCAAGGCTGTTGCTGAACAAATAGGGGCGCGAACGCTGGCGAAGCATTTCAATCAATTCCTTGCGGCCGGTTGTGAAGCCCCCCATGGCGCCGCCCAGGGCCTTGCCGAGGGTTCCGGTGATAATATCTACCCTGCCCAGCACGCCGCGCAGCTCCATGGATCCGCGTCCTGTGGCGCCGATAAAGCCTGTGGCATGGCACTCGTCTACCATAACTAAGGCGTCGTATTGGTCGGCCAAATCGCAAATTTGGTCCAGCTGGGCCACGTAGCCGTCCATCGAAAACACCCCGTCGGTAACAATAATTTTACTGCGGACTCCTGCCGCGTCTGCGGCCTTGAGCTGCGCCTCGAGATCGGCCATGTCGTTGTTGGCGTAGCGGTACCGCTGGGCCTTGCAAAGGCGGACCCCGTCAATAATCGACGCGTGGTTGAGGCTGTCGCTGATGATGGCGTCCTTTTCGCCTAGCAGAGGCTCAAAAAGTCCGCCGTTGGCGTCAAATGCGGCAGCGTACAGAATCGTGTCTTCGGTGTGCAAAAACTTCGCTAAACGGCCTTCAAGCTGCTTGTGAATATCCTGCGTTCCGCAAATAAAACGCACGGAACTCAAACCAAATCCGCGCTGGTCCAGGGTGGCGTGCGCTGCGGCCACCACGTCCGGATGGCTGCTGAGCCCCAAGTAGTTGTTGCTGCAAAAATTCAGGACCTCGGAACCGTCGGCCAGGGTTATGACCGCGTCCTGCGGAGAGGCGATGATGCGTTCGCGCTTAAAAAGGCCCTGCTCCTCGACGGACTTTAGCTCGTCGCGCAGGCGTTGGTAAAAGGATTCACGGGAATTCATGGACTAGGATTTCGGTTTCGCGAAGGTACAAGACCACGGGCAGCGGACGCTCTCCCAGGACCGGCTCTAAAAGCTCGGCGTACTGGCGCACCTGCGCTTCGTGCTCGGGCTTTGGAGCCCCCGTTTTGTAGTCGGCAACCACCCAGCGTCCGTCGGCGCGGCGGTAAATGCGGTCGGGGCGCAGCACTCCACCCTCGTGAAGCAAACTGCGTTCGGTATAGGTTTCTTGGGCGGACCACCATTCCTGCAGCTCGGGCCCCTTAATCGCCCGCGCCAGGGTCTCTACCAGGCGATCGCGCTCTGCCGCATCGAGCTGGTGCCGTTCGGCGGCGGCATAGGCTGCCGTGGATGCATCCCGGGGATCGCGAATGCGCTCCAGGGCCGCGTGCAGGGCGTTGCCAAAGCGCTGCTCGGGCTCCTCGTCTCGGGCTCGGGCAAGCCGCACGGTGCTGGTCCAGTCTCGGTTGCGCACAATGGACTGATTCCAACTCGCTGCCGGGAGCCCTCTCTCGCCCGGAACCGGGCTGCTGCCCCAAGCCCACAGTCCCTCGTCGGGCTGCCGGGCCTGGCCAGACTGAAGCTCGGAGTCGGCATAGTCCTTCCACCAGCCTCCGTAGCCCTTCTTGGGGTCAAAATAAACCCAAAGCTCATCAACGGCCCTTGTGGTGGCCACATAAAGAAGGTTGGCATCGTCAAAGGATGCCCGCTCCACGGCCTGCTGAACGCTCGCGCCATAGGCCGGCCATCGCTGCGCCACTGCATCGAGAAGTCCGTCGTAGCTGCTGAATTTAGAAAGCGAAACCAAGGACGAGGGCGGTAAATCAATGCCCTTGCCCAGCATTCCGCGCGGATCCAACCAAACCGGATCAAGCCTTGGGTTATCCAGCTGAGCCCAAGGAACGAAGACTAGGGGGAACTCCAATCCCTTGGCCTTGTGGATGGTCAGCAACTCCACCGCGTCTGCGCCCGCAGGGGCCGAAACGCTCCACGTGTCAGCGCGCCGTTCAAACTCCTCCATAAACGCTTCTAAACGATTCACTTGGCGCTTGGAGAAGTCCAGCATTGCGTCGAGCATGCGCATCACAAAGGCGTCCGCGTCCGCATTAAAGCCCAGCACCCTTGCGGTGTAGGCTCCCATTTCATAAAGGCTTAACCGCCAGGCCACCGCGGGATGCCAATTCGGAATCAAGCGTTTAAGTACGTATTCAAAGGGTTCGGGCCTGGGAATCCCCGAGACCACCCGCCGGGATTGGCCCGTCTCGAGCCACTCCTGCACGCCTACCTTCCAGACGCCGGCACGGCGAAGGCCGCGCAGCACCTCCCACTC
>NSIH01000028.1 GCA_002737315.1 Flavobacteriales bacterium | reverse complement strand
CCATCCAAGGTTTGACTTTAGCCCAGGGAGTTCTAGGCGATGTAGCGCCCACTATTTTGGATTGGATGGATATCCCCGCGCCGAGCGCCATGACCGGTAAATCGTTGCTCTGCAAGTGATTATACTAAAGTCCGCCGACGAAATTACCCTTATTCGCGAGTCCGCACAACTCGTGTCGCGCACTCTGGGCATGCTCAGCCTCGAAATTAAGCCGGGCGTAACCTCGCTCCGTCTGGACCAGCTTGCCGAGCAGTTCATTCGGGACCATGGCGGAATTCCTGGTTTTCTGGGCATGTACGGATTCCCCAATACCCTCTGTATGTCGCGCAACGAGCAGGTGGTGCACGGAATTCCCAACAGCAACCCGCTTCAAGAGGGAGATATCATTTCGGTCGACTGCGGCGTACTGATGAACGACTTCTACGGGGACCATGCCTACACGTTTGAAGTGGGCGAGGTGGTGCCAGAAATCAAAAAACTCCTCGAGGCCACAAAGGCCTCCCTCTATGTCGGGATCGACGCAATGCGCCGCGGCAATCATGTGGGCGACATTGGTCATGCCATTCAAAAATTCTGCGAAGGCCAAGGCTACGGCGTGGTCCGCGAACTGGTAGGCCATGGGCTGGGCCGCAAACTCCACGAAGACCCTCAGGTTCCGAACTACGGCAAGGCCGGCAGCGGCAAGACCCTGCAGGACGGAATGGTCCTTGCCATCGAACCTATGATAAATATGGGAACCCACCGAGTGCGGCAGTTCAAAGACGGCTGGAGTATTATCACCGCCGACGGCAAGCCATCTGCACACTTCGAGCATAATGTAGCACTTGTGGAGGGTCGTCCCGTCGTGCTGTCAAGCTTTGACCCCATCTACCAGGCACTGGGAATTGCCAATAACGACCCAATCTTCGAATGATACGCTGGGCCCTTCGTTGGATTCCTCGACCCTGGCTGATCAGACTGAGTGCGCCGCTCCGGTGGCTGGCTCCCCTACTCTATGGTGGCAGTAAGTACACCGACCCCATTGACGGCAAATCCTATCGCCGATTTCTTCCCTATGGCTATGGCGGAGCCATTCGGCCCGAGGTTCTTGCTCCCGGAACCCACAGCCTCGAGCGCCACCGTCTTCTTTGGCTCTACCTGCAGCGTTTCACGGACTTCTTTAGCCGTCCGGCCGAATTGCTGCACATAGCGCCCGAACAGTGCTTTCACGCGCGCTTTAAGGCCCTTAGCCACCTTCAGGTGCTGTCGGGCGACATCGAATCACCCCTGGCCGACCTGCATTTCGACTTGCACGCTATTCCTCTTGAAAGCGACCGCTTTGACGTAGTTTTTTGCAACCATGTGCTTGAGCACGTTTCTGACGACGCTCAATGCCTGCGCGAGCTTTACCGAGTTATGAAGCCGGGCGGATGGGGTATCTTTCAAATTCCCTGGATCCCGGGGCGACCCTTCACCGACGAAGATCCATCGCTAACCGATCCGCGGGAACGAGAGCGCCGATTTGGTCAGTACGACCATGTGCGCATGTACGGCGAAGACTACGCTGACCGACTTAAAAGTGCTGGCTTTGAAGTGGAGCGCGTAGATCTCGCAGACCGACTAGAGTCCGAAGAATACCAGCGCTACCGCCTTCCCCAGGGAGAACCACTCTTTGTAGTGCGCAAGGCCCTCGCTTGAAAATCGAATCTGCAACAGCAGGCCATTGCAGTTAATGAGCGCGCGGCGCCCACCCCAGTGAGGCCCGATTATACAGGGAATGGGGGCAAAACAAAAATCCCACCGCTCTCGCGGTGGGATTGAATCATTGAATTGGAATCTTAGCCCAAAATCGCGGCTAACTCTAGGGCCATTTTGTGCTCCTCTTCTTGCGCAAGAATTGGATCTACTAAAATCCGTCCGGAATGCTCATCAATAGTAATCTTCTTGCGCTGGGCAATCTCCATTTGACGCTGGGGAGGAATAGTAAAGAACGAACCAGCTGAGGCTCCGCGCTCGATGCTTACTACGGCCAAACCATTGCGCACCTTGGCGCGAATTCGCTGGTAGGCACTAAGCAAGCGGTCGTCGCCAATAACCTCAGAAAGGGTACTGCTCTTAGCGAGAAGCAATTCTTCCTCGCGCTTGGTCTCGGCAATAATGGTATCGAGCTCGGCCTTCTTAAAATCGAGGTGGCTCTGACGCTCGGCCAACTTCACCTGAACCGACTCCAACGCAATTCCCTTGCTTTCTAGCGAAGCCTCAAACTCGCGAATATGCTTCTCTGCCAATTGAATTTCAAGGGCTTGGTACTCAATTTCTTTAGCGATCGCATCAAACTCTCGGTTGTTGCGGACGTTCTTTTGCTGCTCTTCGTACTTAGCAATTTTATCCTGGCAGTTCTTAATCATCAACTTATGGCCCTTGGTTTCGGTTTGGGCCTGGTTGATGTCCTCTTCGACCTTAGAAAAGCGAATTTGAAGTCCTGCAATCTCGTCTTCCATATCTTCTACCTCGAGAGGCAATTCACCCCTAAGGCTTCGGATGTCGTCAATCCGACGGTCTACGATTTGCAGGCTGTAAAGCGCGCGCAGTTTATCCTCGACCGAGGTTGTAGCAGAAGGGGTAGTAGTTAACTTTTTAGCCATGGCGTTTGTAGGTACTAACGGGATGGTTTTCCGTTGTCGAAATATGGACTGCAAAAGTAGTAAATTCTAGCCGAATCGCCTCGGCCCAATCGTCGATAAATGGACGTTCGCTCTCTCCATGTCCCACATCGATGAGTACAAGGTCCTTGGGCATGTCCTGAAAGGCATGGTACTTCGCATCGCCCGTTACGTAGACGTCCGCCCCAGAAACCGCTGCAGCGCTAATAAACTCGGCACCGGACCCCCCACAAACTGCCACCCGAGACAGGATTCGAGATGAATCTGACCGACTATACCTTATGCAATCCGAGCCTAAATTTTGAGCGCAGACCTGCAAAAATTCTTTTAATTCCATCGGTTTTTCAAGGTTTCCAACCGCTCCGTAGCCTGCCTCGTCCCATTGGTTCTCAAGTGCGATCCAAGAATGGGCGACGACTTCGTAGGGATGAACCTGCAAAACAGCTATTTGCACTGCTTCTTTCCGTGCTTTTGGAACCAAAAATTCAAGCCGTAGCTCCGAAGTGCGCGACTGTACTCCCTGTTCTCCAGCATAGGGATTGGATCCCTTCAAGGGCCTAAACGTGCCGGTGCCCGGCGAGGCAAAATGGCATTCGTCGTAGGCTCCAGAACGACCGGCTCCGGCGCTATAAGCCGACTGCTCTACTAATTCCGCATGGCTCGCGGGCACGTACAGTACCCAAAGGAGCAATTCCCCAGACCGCGGCATCATGATCTTTGCATCGCGTATTCCCAGTCGTTTAGCCAGAGAGAAACTAACTCCACCCTGAATGCTGTCCCAGTTGGTATGGCCTGCGTACAAAGCCACTCCGCGACTAATGGCGAGTTCCACGGTGCGCTCGACTGCCGTAGCGCCGGTAATTTGTTTTAGTCCCTTAAAAATAACAGGGTGATGGCTTAGGACCAGGTTGCATCCGCGCGAAACCGCTTCTAGGACCACGGCCTCGTCTGCGTCAAGACAGCAGAGCACTCCAGTCAGCGGTCTGTCTCGGCGACCGACAAGCAGTCCACTGTTGTCGTAGGACTCCTGAAGCCTTAAGGGCGCACGCCCCTCAAGCCAATGGGCAAATTCTCCTATGGTCATTATAATGCAAAGAAACAAAAAGGCCGCCCTTTATGGGCGGCCTTCAGAACTAATAGCAGGTCGTGGATTACTCCTTGCCCTCCATTTCTTCTTTAAGACGAGCTAGGCTATCAAAGTCCCCTAGGGTAGACTTTTCAACCTGAGAGTTTATGGACTGTACCGTGGTCTTAGACCCTGATTCTGAACCAGAACCGGCTCCGCCCTTACCGCCCTTCTTGCCTTTTGGAGCATCCGAATCGTCTTCGATCATACCGCCTTTGACAGCCTGGGTATGCGAAACTAAGATTCGACGAGAATCACGGTTAAACTCAATTACGCTGAACTCCAGTTCCTCGCCTTCGGCAATGCTCGAATTATCAAGCTTCACGGAGTGGCGTGGGGGGCAGTAAGCCTCCAACTCGGCACTTGCGAACCAAATATTGAAGCCCTTGTCGGCCGCCGATTTGACGCTTCCTGTGTGGATGCTGCCTACCGAGTAAACGTCTTCAAGGCTATCCCATGGGTTGTCGCTAACCTGCTTGTGGCCTAGGCTCAAGCGACGGTTGTCTACGTCAATATCCATAACCTTAACTTCAAGCTTAGCGCCCACTGAAGTGAACTCACTTGGGTGCTTCACCTTCTTCAACCAAGACAGGTCGCTGATGTGAATAAGGCCGTCGATGCCTTCTTCGAGCTCTACAAACACCCCGAAGTTGGTAAAGTTGCGCACCTCGCCGGTGTGAATATGCCCAATGGGGTATTTCGACGTAATGCTCGACCATGGGTCTGGCGTGAGCTGCTTGATGCCAAGCGACATCTTGCGCTCTGCGCGATCCACTGAAAGCACAGAGGCTTCAACTACCTCGCCTACTTTAAAGAAGTCCTGAGCCGAGCGCAGGTGCGAACCCCAACTCATCTCCGAAACGTGAACTAGTCCTTCAACACCGGGAGCAATCTCAATGAATGCGCCGTAGTCCGCAAGGACCACAACCTTTCCTTTGATGGTGTCACCTGCCTGAATGCTGGCGTCCAAGGCATCCCAAGGATGGGCAGAAAGCTGCTTAAGTCCAAGCTGAATTCGTGTCTTGGCCTCATCAAAGTCCAAAATAACCACGTTCATCTTTTGATCGAGCTCGACCACCTCAGAAGGGTGATTAATTCGGCTCCAAGAGAGGTCGGTTATGTGTACGAGTCCGTCTACGCCGCCAAGATCAACAAAGACCCCGTAGCTAGTGATGTTCTTGACCACCCCTTCAAGGACTTGACCCTTCTCGAGCAGACCAACAATTTTGCGCTTTTGCTCCTCGAGGTCGGCCTCAATAAGGGCCTTGTGAGAAACAACAACATTCTTGAACTCGTGGTTGATTTTAACAATCTTGAATTCCATGGTCTTGTCAACGTAGACGTCGTAATCGCGAATTGGCTTGACGTCGATTTGCGACCCAGGCAAGAAAGCCTCAAGTCCAAATACGTCGACAATCATGCCGCCCTTGGTACGCGCCTTGACATAACCCTGAACGATTTCTTCGGTTTCAAATGCCTCGTTGACACGGTCCCATGCCTTAATGCTGCGGGCCTTGCGGTGCGACAGCACGAGCTGGCCGAGCTTGTCTTCTTGCTTATCAACCAGTACTTCAACCAAGTCTCCAACCTTGAGATCGGGATTGTAGCGGAACTCGTTCATCGAAACCACTCCTTCAGACTTTGAAGAAATATCAATGATTACATCGCGGTCGGTGATTTGAACCACCACGCCGTTCACCACTTGGTGCTCCACGGAGGTAACCAAAGTAGCCTCGTAAAGCTTCTCGATTGCCTTTTGCTCCTCGCTGCGCGATCCATAACCGGCTTCGTAGGCATCCCAATCAAAAATTGCTTCTTCTTCTTCTTCGGCGATGAGCAGAAGCTCGAGTACGTCTTCGTCGACGAAGTCTTCTGCCGTTTCTGCCTCAACAGGCTCTGAATCGGCGCTTGCTGCTTCTACAGTCTCCACCTCAGCGGCCGGGGCCTCAGGCGCAGCAGATTCAAGCCCAGAGGCCTCTAATTCAATTACTTCCGATACTGCTGACTCCATTGCCACGTCCTCTGTTTGAGGGGCTTTTACTTTGGCGGTCTTTGGTTTTGCAGCAGCCTTGGCCTTAGCCGCAGCTGGATCTTGGACTTGCCCCTCCACTTGGGGTATACGCGCTCTTGGCATAACATACTATCTTGTATCTGGCGCTTGGATAGGACTGCGGCACAGCGCACAGAGACGTTAGATTTTAAATCCCCAATGGTGTCCTATCGCAATGCGTACCAAAAAGGTTTGCAAAGATAAGCAAAAGCACTACGCTTTGAACTTCTGCTTAAGGAGTTCCGTAGTCGAAGAACCAGGGCGCTCAATGGGCATAGCCAAGGCGCGATCCCAGATCAAGTTAGCCAGTACCCCTAATGCACGCGAAACTCCAAAAAGAACCGTGTAAAAATCGTACTCCACCATTCCATAGTGCATAAGCAGTTGTCCGCTGTGGGCGTCCACGTTCGGGTAGGGATTCTTGACTTTGCCCGTGGCCTCCAAGGTTGGCGGAACCACTTCAAAAATCGTAGAAATAACCTTGAACAAGGGATCCTCGGGCATGTGCTTCAGGGCAAACTCACGCTGGGCCATATAGCGCGGGTCGGTCTTGCGCAGCACGGCATGACCAAATCCAGGAATTACCTGACCTGCCTCGAGTGTGTCTATGGTATACTTGGCCACCTGCTCTTTGGTAGGCTCTTGGGTGCCCAATTCTTCGAGCATTTCAAAGGTCCATTTGATTACCTCTTGGTTGGCTAAGCCGTGAAGCGGGCCCGCTAAGCCGTTCATTCCCGCCGCAAAACTTTGGTAGGCATCGCTTAAGGCTGAGCCGACCAAGTGCACAGCGTGCGCCGAAACGTTGCCGCCTTCGTGGTCGGAGTGAATGGTTAGGTATAGGCGCATCAATTCACGAAACTCCTCACTATCGTAACCCAGCATATGCGCAAAGTTGCCAGCCCAATCAAGCTTTGGATCTGGCTCGATGTGGTCACCGTTCTTGTAGGCGCGTCGGTAAATGTAGGCAGCCACACGGGGCAAGCGCGCGAGCAAATTCATGGCATCCTCATAGGTATACTCCCAGTACTCCGACTTATTGATACCGCGAGCGTAGGCCTTGCCGAACTCCGTTTCGGTACGCAATGCCATAATACCAACCACAAACTGAGTCATTGGATGCGCCCGCATTGGCAATGCATCAATGGCCTTGAATACGTGGAGCGGAACAATAGCGCGGCGAGCCCAGCTGTTGCTCAGCCTGCGTACGTCGTCGTCGTTGGGCATTTCATTCATTAGAATCAAATGAAACAGCGCCTCCGGCAAGGGCTCTTGACCGCCTGGGTATTTTGGCAAAAGCTTCTGAAGTTCTGGAATGCTGTAGCCCCTAAAGCGAATGCCTTCATTGGGGTCCAGCTTCGACGTCTCGCAGATCAGCGCAGTCATGCCACGCATGCCCTGGTAGACTTGAGCTACCGTGATTTCACCCAGTGATTTATCGCCGTGCTCCGCGATAAAAGCCTTTACCTCCGCTTGCGCAGGACCAATCTTGGATGCGAAACGGTCTTTGATCCGATCGTTGGTGTAGATGATTTCTTTCATAGCCTATTTAAGATTCTTGCCAGGGTAAATCGCCTCGGCGCCGAGCATTTCTTCAATGCGAAGGAGTTGATTGTATTTTGCCATACGGTCTGACCTGGAGGCCGAACCGGTCTTGATTTGCCCAGTACTCAAAGCCACGGCGAGGTCTGCAATGGTTGAATCCTCGGTTTCGCCCGACCGATGCGACATGACGCAGGTCATACCATTAGCCTGAGCCTTGTGAACGGTTTCGATGGTCTCGGTCAGGGTGCCAATCTGGTTCACCTTCACCAGTACGGAATTCGCTGCTTTGAGTTCTATTCCCTTGCTTACCCGGTCGACATTGGTTACGAAGAGGTCGTCGCCAACAATCTGCACCCTTCCTCCTATGGCGGAATTCAGGCTAACCCAACCCGCCCAATCGTCTTCTGCCAATCCGTCTTCAATAGACAGAATGGGGTACTGGTCAACCCACTTGGTCCAATAGGCTACTACCTCGTCGGTAGTCATGGTTGCTCCTCCGGATTTCTTGAAGGAATAAAGTCCTGTCTTTTCGTCGTAAAGCTCCGTCATCGCCGCGTCCATGGCAATGTACAAATCTACACCCGTCTTGAATCCAGCCTTATGCACTGCCTCGAGCACCGTCTCGATGGCTTCTTCGTTCGACCGAATGTTGGGCGCAAATCCACCTTCGTCTCCCACGTTGGTGCTGTATCCCTTGGATTTAAGTACCGCCTTAAGATGGTGAAAGACCTCGGTACCCATCTGGAGAGCCTGACTAAAGCTTGTGGCACCCACGGGCATAACCATGAATTCTTGAAAATCAATGGCATTGTCAGCATGCGCCCCGCCATTGAGGATGTTCATCATCGGAACCGGGAGCGTCTTGGCACCCTGCCCCCCTAGGTACTGGAACAGGGGTAGGTTTTGGGATTGTGCTGCTGCACGAGCCGCTGCCATCGAAACGGCTAAAATGGCGTTTGCCCCGAGGCGTGCCTTGTTGGGCGTACCGTCGGCATCGCGAAGAGCCTGGTCAATCGCAGACTGATTGCTGGCATCCAGACCTATTACTGCTCTGGCCAATTCCGTATTTACGTTGTTTACCGCATTGAGAACGCCACGACCAAGGTAGGTTTTGGCGTCGCCATCCCGGAGTTCCACGGCTTCATGGGCCCCCGTTGAGGCCCCTGAGGGCACTGCCGCGCGACCAAAATGTCCACTGTCGGTGACTACATCGGCTTCGACCGTAGGGTTTCCGCGTGAATCAAGAATTTGGCGTGCGTGAACTGAGGCAATTATAGGCATGCGTTAAGCGTGTATTGATTGGCCCATTAAGGCAACAAATTCATCAAAAAGGTAGTGGGCATCGTGCGGACCAGGAGAGGCCTCGGGATGGTATTGCACGCTTAAAGCAGGCAGGTCTAAGCGCCGAATTCCCGCAACCGTGCCGTCGTTCAAATGCACGTGGGTAAGCTCGACTCTTGGGTCCTTAGCCACATCATCAATCGAGACGGCAAATCCGTGGTTTTGTGAGGTAATCTCCCCCTTGCCTGTTTTAAGATTCTTAACGGGATGGTTGATTCCACGGTGGCCGTTGTGCATTTTATAGGTGCTTAGTCCCGAGGCCAATGCAATCATTTGATGCCCGAGGCAAATGCCAAAAGTTGGCTTTCCCGAGGCAAGAATTTCCCGCACCGTGTCAATTACCCCTGGGCTCGCAGCAGGATCCCCCGGCCCATTCGAGAGAAAGTAGCCGTCTGGCTCGTCCGCCGAAAGCAAGGCAAATGGAGTATTGTAGGGGTACACCGTAACCCGGCAGCCTACGCTTAGCAAATTACGAAGTATGCTTCGCTTAATTCCAAGGTCAAGCGCCGCAACCTTAAAGGCCGCATCGGCCTTGCCTAAGGTATAGGGCTCCTTGGTACTCACTATAGAGCAGAGTTCAAGACCCTCCATGTTGGGTGCCTCATGCAAACGCATTTGCGCTTCTTCGACGGTAAGTTCTGTGGTAAGTACCGCATTTTGTGCGCCAAAGTCACGAATATGCTGCACTAGTGCCCGTGTATCCACATTGGCAATGACTACCGAACCCTTTATGAAGTTCTTGAGGCTGCGGCTGTTGCCTCGGACTCTGGAGGCCAATTCACTGAAATTCCGGCAGACCAGCCCGGCAATCTGCACCTCAGTAGACTCGCTTTCTTCGGACTCTACCCCATAATTGCCAATATGCGCCGATGCCATGACCATCACCTGGCCCCGATAGCTCGGGTCGGTGAAAATTTCTTGATAACCAGTCATGCCCGTATTAAAGCAAATCTCGCCTACCGAAGTGCCGTCAACCCCTACGGACAGGCCCTCAAAAAAGGTACCGTCTGCAAGTAAAACAAAGGCTTTTGAACTCATTATCAGGACTTAAGTATTGGACACAAAAAAAGGATAAGAGGCGACCCTTATCCTTTGCAAATTACGAGAATTTACGGCTTATTCCGCTTCCTTCTCCTCGTTGTTTTCATCCGCTTCGGGAGATTCTGGAGCCTCGGAAGCTTCTGGTGCATCGGGAGCTTCTGGAGCTTCTGGAGCTACTGGAGCTACCGCTGCAATAGCAGCGACGGGCGCTTTAGAAACCTCCTCCTCAGTAGCCTTGCTGCGGCCACGACGGGTTGACTTCTTAACTTCCTTCTTAGCATTGCTGTAAATCTCATTGAAATCGACCAACTCAATCATGGCCATCTCTGCATTGTCACCCAGGCGGTGGCCTGTCTTGATAATGCGCGTATAGCCACCTGGACGATCTCCGACCTTTACCGAAACCTCACGAAACAGCTCCGTAACGGCCTCCTTACTTTGCAGGTAGGAGAAAACCATACGTCGGTTGTGCGTGCTGTCTGACTTGGAACGGGTAACCAAAGGCTCCACGTACTTCTTTAGTTCCTTCGCTTTGGCGAGGGTTGTATTAATTCGCTTGTGCTGAATCAAGGAAGCCGCCATATTGCTGAGCATCGCCTTTCGGTGCGACGCGGTGCGGCCTAAGTGATTAAATTTCTTACCGTGACGCATGTCTTATTCTTTATCGAGTTTGTACTTGATCATATCCATTCCAAAAGTCAGGCCCAGACGAGCAACCAGCTCCTCGAGCTCGGTTAACGACTTCTTGCCAAAATTGCGGAACTTCATCAAATCCTGCTTGGTGTAGGATACCAGATCCGAAACAAGCTCAACTTCAGCGGCCTTGAGGCAGTTCAGTGCGCGCACGCTCAACTCTAATTCCGTCAAAGGACGAAGCAAAAGCTTGCGCATTTCAAGAACCTCGTCGTCGTAAGCCTCCGTCTCCACCGCTACCTCCGTCTCGGCAAGCATGCGCTCGTCGGTGAAGAGCAGGAAGTGCTGAATGAGTATGTGCGCAGACTCCGTCAAGGCGTCCACTGGCGTGATGGAGCCGTCGGTTTCAATATTGAGTATGAGTTTTTCAAAGTCCGTCTTCTGCTCCACGCGGAAGTTCTCCACTTCAAAACTAACATTCTTCATTGGCGTGTAAATCGAGTCCATGAAGATGGTACCTAAGGTGGCCTCCGTCTTCTTGTTCTCTTCAGCCGGAACATATCCGCGACCCTTCTCAATGGTGAACTCCATTTCTAATTTGATGGACGCATCCATATTGCAAATCACCAAGTCGGGATTCAGAATCTGAAAGTTGGTCAAAAAGGCAGAAAGGTCTCCTGCTTTAAAGGCATCTTTGCCCGAAATAACCACCTTTACGGTCTCTCCCTCCATGCCCTCGATTTGGCGCTTGAAGCGAACCTGCTTCAGGTTCAAAATCATTTCGGTGACGTCTTCAACAACACCCTTGATGGTTGAGAATTCATGCTCCACCCCTTGAATACGAATACTGGTAAAGGCAAAACCTTCAAGAGAATTCAGGAGAACACGGCGCATGGCGTTCCCCACTGTAAGACCGAAACCGGGCTCAAGTGGACGGAACTCAAATTGTCCAAGATTTTCTGACGTCGTAATGACGTGGACTTTATCAGGCTTTTGAAAGGTAAGAATTGGCATAGCTTATTTCGAGTAGAGTTCTACAATTAATTGTTCCTTGATGTTCTCAGGAATCATATCACGCGTTGGGACATTGATCATTTTACCGCTCATTATAGCGGAATTCCATTGTACCCATGGGTATTGGTCGGAGCGGTTGGTACCAAGACTGTTAGAAACAACTTCAAGGGACTTAGAACGCTCGCGCACTGCGATGACGTCGTTGAGCGTAACCGAGTACGAAGGAATATTAAGTACCTCATCGTTAACTGTAATGTGGCAATGCGTCACAAGCTGTCGTGCAGCACGGCGAGTTGGAGCAATACCGAGACGGTACACTACGTTGTCTAGACGACGCTCGCAAAGCTGAAGCAATACCTCTCCGGTAATGCCTTTAGACCGTGAAGCGTGATCAAACATTATTCGGAACTGGCGCTCCAAAATTCCGTAAGTGTACTTAGCCTTTTGCTTCTCAGCAAGCTGGACGGAGTATTCGCTTTTCTTTCCGCGCTTGCGCTGGAAGCCATGCTGCCCCGGAGGATAGTTTCGCTTGTCCAAAGCTCGGTCTGGACCAAAGATGGGTTCGCCAAAACGACGGGCGATTTTTGTAAGTGGACCTCGGTAACGTGCCATATCTAACTATTCTTCTTTTTACTATTTATTATACTCGGCGACGCTTGGGCGGACGGCAACCATTGTGGGGGGTTGGTGTGATGTCAATGATTTCGGTAACCTCGATGCCCGTATTGGACAAGCTTCGGATGGCGCTCTCGCGACCGTTACCTGGACCTTTAACATAAACCTTGACCTTGCGTAGGCCAGCCTCCATAGCTACTCCTGCAGCCTGTTCCGCAGCTACTTGAGCCGCATAGGGAGTGTTCTTTTTTGAACCACGAAAGCCCATCTTACCCGCAGAAGACCAAGAAATTACCTGTCCCTGCGTGTTAGTCAGCGCAATGATGATGTTATTGAACGTAGTGCTGATGTGGGCTTCGCCCGTCGACTCTACGATAACCTTCCGCTTTTTAGTGGTCTTCGTGGATTTAGAATTCTGTTTTGCCATCGCTTCTAATGCTCAGTTCTTATTTAGTTACTTTCTTCTTGTTTGCAACAGTCTTGCGCTTACCCTTGCGAGTACGGCTGTTATTCTTGGTGCGCTGACCGCGCAACGGAAGACCCAAACGGTGGCGAATGCCTCGTTGGCAGCCAATATCCATTAGTCGCTTGATGCTCATCGATACCTCGGAGCGAAGCTCGCCTTCTACCTTCATGCTTCCCGTAATGAAATCGCGGATGAGCTGAAGCTGTTCGTCGTTCCAATCCTGAACCTTGATGTTTACATCAACGCCAATCTTAGTCAAAATCATCTTAGCCTTCGACCGACCTATTCCGTAGATATAGGTCAAGCCAATTTCACCGCGCTTGTTTTTGGGGAGGTCAATACCTGCAATACGTGCCATTCTTCTTTTATATTGGATTAACCCTGACGCTGCTTAAGCTTCGGATTTTTCTTGTTAATGATGTACAAGCGGCCTTTACGGCGAACAATTTTGCAGTCCACACTGCGCTTTTTAAGGGAGACTCTAACTTTCATCGGTTGCGATTAAATCATTGATTTAGTAACGGTAAACAATTCTTGCCTTAGACAAATCATAAGGAGACAACTCTAGCTTCACGCGATCTCCTGGCAAAAGCTTGATGTAGTGCATCCGCATTTTTCCTGAGATGTGCGCCGTTACGACGTGACCATTCTCCAGCTCCACGCGAAACATCGCGTTGGATAGGTTCTCGGTGATCGTACCGTCTTGAGTAATGGCATCCTGCTTTGACATCGACTACAGAGATTCGGCGTTTCGACCGCGTATGCGGCCTCCATCCATCAAGCCATCGTAGTGGCGATTCAACAAATAACTCTCGACTTGCATGAGCGTGTCCAAGACCACGCCAACAATGATTAACAAAGAAGTTCCGCCATAAAACTGTGCCCAGGTCATGCTTACTCCGAAATTCATGAGAATAGCGGGCAAAATTGCAATTGCAGAGAGCAAAAGCGCACCCGGAAGGGTAATCTTAGCAAGAACATCATCAATGAACTTAGCCGTGTCTCCCCCTGGCTTAACTCCAGGAACAAAGCCACCATTGCGCATAAGATCGTCCGAAATTTGGGTGGTATTAATTTGAATGGCGGTGTAGAAGTAGGTGAACACCAAAATCAACAGAACAAAAACAAAATTGTACCAGAATCCTTGAATGTCTCCAAACATGGTAACCATCCAGGTACTGCCCTCGCCGGTCATACCCGCATACTGAACCACCGTAAGGGGAATGAACATAAGAGCCTGGGCAAAGATGATGGGCATAACTCCAGAGGCATTGACTCGCACTGGCAAGTAGCTCCGCCCCAAAGACTTTGAACTCCCTCCTGCCACGCGCTTGGCGTATTCAAGCGGAATCTGCCTGACCGCCTGGGTCATCGCAATGGCAAATAGAATAACCAAATAGAGTGCAACCATCTCCAGCAAGAAGACAATCCAACCTCCACCCGATGGGCTTAGCTGCGACACCAATTCCTGCAAAAAAGACTGAGGAAAGGATGCAATAATACCGATCATAATGAGCAGTGAAATACCGTTGCCAATGCCTTTGTCGGTGATTTTCTCACCCAACCACATGGCGAAGATGGTGCCCGCGATAAGCGTAATCCAGGCAGTAAACCAAAACAGCGAAGTCGGGAGGGTAATTTCAACCCCTTGGTACATTAGGTTGGTAATGTAACCGGGTGCTTGAGCGGCAACTACCAATATGGTGAGGTATCGCGTGATTTGATTCAGCTTTCTGCGGCCTGACTCCCCCTCTTTTTGCATTTTGCTTATGGCCGGAATGGCTAAACCTGCAAGCTGCATAAAGATAGAGGCAGAGATGTAGGGCATAATGCCCAAGGCAAGTACCGAAGCATTCGCGAAGGCACCACCCGAAAAAGCATTAATCAAACCAACAAGTCCTTCTGAGGCCTGGTTCTGCAATTGATCAAGGCTGCTCGGATCAATGCCCGGAAGCACCACATTCGATCCCAATCGATAAACCAAGATCAATCCGGCAGTTAACGTGATTTTATCACGCAACTCCTGGATGGCCCAGATATTCTTAAAGGTTTCGATGAGCTTTTTCATTATTCCTTAGCTCCCTGTAGTAGGCTTACGCTGCCGCCCGCAGCTGCAATGGCTGCAGCAGCAGTTTGGCTCGCCTTGTGAACACGAAGGGTTAACGCAGTAGTTACTTGACCACGACCTAAAATTTTGATTAGGTCGTTCTTGCCGGCTAATCCAAACTGCTGGAATTCGAGAGGACCAATAGAGGTAATTCCGTGCGTCGTCGCAAGCTGCTCTAGAATATCCAAATTAATGGCACGAAACTCAACGCGATTCGGGTTGGTGAAACCAAACTTCGGAACGCGGCGCTGAAGGGGCATTTGACCACCCTCAAAACCAATCTTTTTGCTGTAGCCAGTACGAGCCTTTTGACCCTTATGGCCAGCTCCTGCGGTGCCGCCTGAGCCTGTACCTTCTCCGCGCCCAAGGCGCTTTTTTGTTTTAACTGAGCCTGGTGCGGGCTTGAGTTCGTGCAATGCTGCCATGACTTTTAGGCGTTTAGTTCTTCGACTTTAATTAAGTGGCTCACGGCGCGAACCATACCCAGAATTTGGGGGGTCGCCTCGTGCTCCACACACTGGTTCATCTTGCGAAGACCCAGGGCGACCATAGTGGCTTTTTGATAGGGAGGACGATCAATCGTGCTACGAACCTTTGTGACTTTAATGCGTGGCATGGGCTTGTAGATTAACCGTTGAATACTTTAGAAAGTGTGATTCCGCGTGTTTTAGCGATCTGCTGGGCATCACGCATCAAGTGCAATGCCTCAAAAGTCGCCTTAACTAAATTGTGGGGGTTCGACGACCCCTTGCTCTTAGCAAGTACGTCATGCACTCCAACACACTCTAGTACCGCGCGCATGGCACCACCTGCAATTACGCCAGTTCCGCTCGAAGCAGGGCGAAGAAATACACGGGCTCCACCGAACTTACCGTCTTGCTCATGGGGCACCGTGCCTTTGAGGATGGGGAATTTGTAGAGGTTCTTTTTAGCATCCTCAATGCCCTTGGTGACAGCCTCGCTGACCTCCTTAGACTTCCCTAGACCATAGCCTCCGATGCTGCCTTCGTCTCCAACAACGACAATCGCTGTGAAACTAAACGTACGTCCGCCTTTGGTAGTCTTTGTTACGCGCTGGACCCCTACAAGGCGATCCACCAACTCTAAGCCACTAGGCTTAACTTTTTTTGATGCAGTTTCTTTCATAACAGTCTTAGAAATTCAGGCCGCCTTTACGAGCGCCCTCAGCCAATGATTTAACACGTCCGTGGTATAAGAATCCACCGCGATCAAACGAAACCGACTCAATACCGTTGGCCTTGGCCAGTTCCGCAATCTTGATGCCTACCTGAAGAGCTTGCTCCAATTTGGAACCGCTCACCTCACGAACACCCAACTTTAAAGACGATGCCGCACAAATAGTTTTGCCCGAATGGTCGTCAATAACTTGAGCATAGATTTCTTTGCTCGAGCGGAATACCGCCAAACGAGGACGGAGAGCCGTTCCCTCTACAATCTTGCGCACACGGTAGTGGATGCGCTCACGACGGGTTAATGATTTTGTTGCCATAGTCTATTACTTCTTAGCTCCTGATTTACCTGCCTTACGGCGAACGATTTCTCCTACGTAGCGAACTCCTTTGCCCTTGAAAGGCTCTGGCTTGCGCAGGCTGCGAATTTTTGAGGCGATCGCCCCAAGAAGTTGCTTATCAAACGAAGCAAGTTCAATGATGGGGTTCTTGCCCTTCTCTGAAATAGTATTCAGATTAACCTCATTGGGAATCTGCATCACAAAAATGTGCGAGTAACCTAATGAAAGCTCAAGATTCTGTCCCTGATGCGAGGCACGGTAGCCTACTCCGACTAACTCCAAATTCTTAGCGAATCCGGTTGAAACACCAGTGATCATGTTTTGAATCAAGGCACGGTACAAACCATGCTGAGAGCGATGCTCCTTAAGATCCGTTGGGCGCACTACGGTAAGTACATCACCCTCGCGCTCAATGGCAATATCTTGATTGATTTCTTGGGTCAAAGTACCAAGCTTTCCTTTGACCGTTACGACATTCCCAGTGATCGATAAATCGATACCTGCAGGAATGGTGATGGGGGATTTACCAACTCGTGACATGACTTAACCTTAGTAAACTAAACAAACTACTTCTCCACCCACATTTTGGGCACGCGCTTCTTTGTCGGTCATGATGCCGTGCGAAGTACTCACAATGGCGATACCCAAACCGTTCTTGATGCGTGGGATTTCGGTTGAACCGGCAAAATTGCGCAATCCAGGACGAGAAACACGGTCAATTCCACGAATTACCGAGCGCTTCGAAGTCTTATCGTACTTCAAAGCAACTTTCAATAGTCCCTGAGGACCAATTTCATCAACCTTGTAGCCCTTAATAAAGCCTTGGTCCATAAGAATACGAGCAATTTCAGCCTTCATCTTGCTATTGGGCACTTCCACAACTGCGTGGCCGGCTTTGGCTCCGTTGCGAATGCGCGTCAAAAAATCTGCGATGGGATCAGTGTACATAACGTAATAGTTCTATTGTTGGGTTACCAGCTACTCTTCTTAACACCCGGGATCAAGCCGTTCAGGGCCATATCTCGAAACGTAACGCGCGAAATTCCAAACTGACGCATGTATCCGCGAGGACGACCAGTTAGTTTGCAGCGGTTGTGAAGACGCACTGGACTTGCGTTCTTTGGTATCTTTTGCAGTGCGAGGTAGTCGCCTGCTGCCTTAAGGGCCGCGCGCTTAGCAGCATACTTAGCTACTAGGGCTTCACGCTTGCGCTCGCGCGCTTTCATTGATTCTTTTGCCATGGCTTACTTCTTAAAAGGCATTCCGAAACTCTGAAGGAGGGACTTGCACTCCTTGTCTGTGTTTGCCGAGGTTACGAACGTGATGTCCATCCCTGAAATACGATTGACCTTGTCAATCTCAATTTCTGGAAAAATAATTTGCTCGGTAATACCGAAGGTGTAGTTTCCACGACCATCAAAACCATCCTTGAGACCCTGAAAGTCGCGAATTCGTGGCAATGAAGAAACCAAAAGGCGGTCGAAGAATTC
>NSIH01000027.1 GCA_002737315.1 Flavobacteriales bacterium | reverse complement strand
TTTGGCTATGCCACAACCTGTACCTTACCTAGCGGGGCGGCTGCGCCCGCCTCGATTCCATGGGTGGAGAATTTTGATCAAATTTTTTTTACGCCGAGAACTTCTTTTAACGGCCCGGGTGGTTTATCCTGCGGGTGGATCGCAAGCCCGAGCAGTGGATATTCATGGGTGCCGGCACCCCCCTTTCAAGCAATAAACCTTACTGGGCCTGCGGCAGACCACTCGGGGCGCAGCAAGTACCTCTTTGCCGACCGTTTTGGCGCATTTACTCCCAATTCTAATGCGACAATTCGCAGTCCGCAGATCAACCTGTCGGGCGCCACTGTTCCCGTTGTCGAGTTTTGGTACCACCTGTTTGGCTCCCAGATTGATTCGCTTCTGGTTGAAGCGAGCGCGGTAGGGAGCTCCAGTTGGGTTTGCCTTGGATCGATTCCGCGCAATGCAGCCCTCTTCACGCAGCAGACGAGCCCCTGGCGGCAGCAGGTGTTCCCGCTGACGATGTTCACCAACCAGACCGTGACGATTCGATTTACCGCGAAATCTTCCGCCGCCTTTCCCGTTCAGGCCCGCGTAGCCATTGACGACATCAGGGTTGGCCAGGCTACCGGATGCATTTCGCCTTCCAACCTAAATTTTAGTGGAGTGCTCGCGAGCACTGCCAACGCCAATCTGGTTCTTGGGTCCTCGCAGAACCACCAGCTTTCTTTTGGCGCTCCGGGTATCGGTGCGGGCGGCGGCACTATCAAACGGTTTAGTGGAACCAGTACTACAATTTTGGGCCTTAGTCCCAATACGACTTATGAGTCATGGGTGCGGGATTCCTGTGGCCCAACCTCCTTCAGTGCCTGGATAGGGCCGGTACAGTTCACGACCTCATGCCTTTCTACTTCTGCTCCCTGGTCCGAGAGTTTCAACGCGGCAACCTGGACAGTCCCCGCCTTCAATCAGGCCGGAACTTGGCCAAACTGCTGGGACCGACCTTCGCTCGGTGGCCTAATGTATGTGGTGGGGCCGCCGCAATTCAGTTCGTTTAATACGGGCCCCAGTGAAGACCACGGTCCGGCCGTCAACGGTAAGTATGTATACCTCGAATCGATCGGCTTTACCAACGGAACGTCGGGTTCATTCAAAACTCCATGGATCAATCTTACTCCTGTTAGTATTCCTGAGCTAACATTTTGGTACCACGCCTACGGAAGCCAGATAGCATCAACCCTTTTGCGGGTCGAAGACACGGCGGGTGTTGTGACCCAGGTTTGGTCCGCTACGGGGCAAATTCAGACTGCCCAGACTGACCCCTGGACCGAAGTAACGGTGAGCCTTGCTGCCTTTGCCAATAAAAAAGTTCGGCTTCAATGGATCGGTTCTGCCACTGCGAATTTCGCCTCGCAGGCTCAGTCCGCAATTGATGATATTGACATACACCAGGCCCCAAGTTGCCCCAAGCCCCTAAACTTTGTGGCTTCAACGGTCAGCAGCAGCAGTGTTACCTTAAGTTGGACCGTGGGCAGCAGCCCCTGGGTAGTTAAGTACGGCCCGGCCGGCTTTAACCCTGCGACCAGCGGAACCCGAGTTACCGCGGCATCCAATCCCTTTTTAGTTAGCGGGTTGACTCCAAATACCGCCTATAATTTTTATGTTAAAGACAGCTGCAGTGCCTCGAGCGTTAGCGCATGGAGCTCTGTGCTTGCCGTTTCAACGACCTGTACCGCAGTCAGTGCTCCGACGACAGAGAGCTTTCAATCAAGCGCTTGGACCGTGGGCACCTGGCCCAATCTTCAAGGCAGCATTTCGCCCTGTTGGAGTCGGTCGGCAGGTTCTACCGCCGCCGAGTTCTTTTGGTCCGTCGGGCTCGGTCCAATGCAGGCAGGCTTTACGGGGCCAAACCAAGGAGTGAATGGGGGTAAATACCTCTACACCCAAGGATTTGGCAGTAATGGAACTAACCAAGCGGATGTGGTATCCCCCTTGATTAACACCACCCCACTGACCATACCGATGCTGCGGTTTAGAAGCCATCTTTTTGGACCATTGATCGATCGTTTGGAGGTCTTTGCAGACAGCGGCACGGGCTGGAACAGCATTTTAACGGTGCTTCCGGGCAATCAAACTTCCGCTAACTCAGCCTGGTCACTGCACGAGGTTCCGCTCCCTGCCTACGCAGACCAAACGGTGCGCTTTCAATTCAGGGGACAAAAATTAAGCGCTGGCTTTTCCTATGCTGAAATTGGCTTGGACGAGTTTGCTTTGGTAGAAGCTCCCATTCCATCCTGTTCTTCTCCGTCAGCATTGACGGCCTCAGCTATAACGGTAACGAGCGCTCAAATCGGATTTACCGCCGGCGGCGGAAGCACTCGAATCGCCCTCGGGCCAGTCGGCTTTACCCCGACCAACGCTCAGGTCGTGGCTTCAGGCATCGCGAACCCCTACCCGCTCGCGGGCTTGACTGCGGGCACCACCTACCATGTTTACCTCAAAGACACCTGCGCCAGCGCTGGTTTATCAAGTTTTTGGGTCGGACCTCTTGCTATTACTACGCAGCCCTGCCCGGCGGTTTCTGCCTCATTTACCTACGCGTTGGTCGGGAGTAACTTGATTATGAACGCCCAGAATAGTTCGCCTACAACCAATTATTGGTGGACTCTTGTGAATTCCAGCGGAGCCACCGTCGCCACGCGCACTGGAGCATCGTCGACCATTACGATTTCGGGCACAGGGACGTTTACCCTCAGTCTCGCAGCGGTAAACTTCTGCGGAAGCACTGACACTACTCAAGTTACCGTAGTTATCTGTGCTCCATTAGGAAGCGGCTTTAGCTACTCCGTGAACGGTACCACAGTATCTTTTGTGAGCTTGGCAGTGAACTCTGCGGGGCAACTCTGGAACTATGGCGACGGCAATAGCGGGTCAGGGGCAAGCCCGACGCACACCTATGCGGTCTCAGGACCCTACACGGTGGTTATGCGGTCGTATAATACTTGCGGAGACACCATTTCATCAAGCCAAATTGTGGTAACCTGCAGCAAACCCAGTGCGGAATGGACCGCGCAAGTCCTTTCGTCGGGTGGTGCGGGCATGAGGGTCGAGTTCCAGGCCACTCCTTGGTCCAGCGTTGACGCCATAAACTTCCAATGGTTCTTTGGCGACGGTACGACGGGCAACGGGGCAAACCCGACCAAAGTCTACGGGGTTCCTGGGCTGTTTTACCAAGTAACGCTCGTGGCTTCGAACATCTGCGGCGGCAAAGACACGCTCACCAAGTCCCTGACCACGGTCGGGCTTGATGAGCCGGACCTTCGCGGCGCGTGGTTCCCAAACCCCGCCAGCGCAGGGCAGTGGATTACCAGTCCGAGCGATAGTCCGATTCAAGTTGCCACCTTGTCGGGCCAAATACTATCGTGGACACAGCGCAACGCGGCAGGGGTAATGCAGGTTTTTGTGCCTGAAGACTGCCCAAGCGGGGTATACCTTCTTTGGCAGAATGGCCAGGCGGCGCGCATTACTATTCCTTAAAACTAGCTTTACCCATTGATTATGGCTTTGGGCGTTCACCGAGATGCTGCCGTGGCTACCTTGTGGTCCGGTGGACAGCCTGTTCATCAATTTACTATAAACCCCGACAAGCCATGAACCAACCCACTGCCCAGCAGATTTTAGACACCCTTTGCGATGCCTACGACACCACGTTGGACCAAGTCTTGTCGTCCCTCGATGCAGAATCTGATATTCCATCTGAAGTTCAAGCGGCCGAAGAGGTTATGAAAATGGTTTTCAGCGGCATCATCAACGAGGCCTTTGACGAGGGCCGCGCGCGGACCGTCGAAATGGAAGAAGACAACAAATTTGGCGTACTAATCGACGAAGACTTCCTCGAAGAAATCGGCTTTGAGCTCGACTTCGACGAGACGAGCGAAGACGAAGAAGAGTAGTAATCCTAGCCTTTTAGCAGGAAGATTAACCTGCTCTTTACCTCCACCCAAGATTGCAGCGCGTGCTTTGGCCCCAGAAGTTTGGAGCCGCTTCTCGCATTGCTTTCTGCACGGTGTTAATGTTAGGTGTTCTGGTTCCCCTATAGGCCCTCAGCAATGCGGGCTTTTTTGGTACTTTTAGCCATGATCCGTTCCAAACTTCTCCTTGGGCTCCTTTGCGGGATTGCGCTGGGTTACTTTGCTTGGCAGCAGCCCTTTGTGGCCCGTGGACACCCCAGAAACCAGGTCATTTCTTATGACGTTGCAGGCTACTATGCCTACCTTCCTATGGTCTTTATCGAGCAAGACCTGCGCCTTGCCAAGCCCTGGAAGTACCCAATGATCGAGCTTGTTGGGGTGCACGAGCACCCTGAATCCGGCGGAAGGCACCTGAAATTCACCATGGGCATGGCCTACCTCTACGCGCCCTTCTTTGCGGGGGCGCATGCCTATGCCCTTCTTACCAACCCCGCCGAAGCGCACGGTTTTTCGATGCCCTACCGAATTGCCATTGGCCTCTCTGGAGTGGTTTATGCCCTGCTTGGCTTGGTATTTTTGAGGCGGACGCTGCGCCATTACGTGCCCGATGCCGCAATTTCATGGACCCTTATTGCCCTTTTTTTAGGCAGTAACCTCTTTTACTACAGTACCTACCGCGGCGCCATGAGCCACGGGGCAACCTTTATGCTCTCTGCCATGATGCTCTACCATGGCGATTTGTGGCGCCGGCGCGAACAACCCTGGCGGCTGCTCCTTCTGGGGCTTTTGGCCGGACTCCTTGTGCTCATTCGCCCAGCCAACCTCCTCATTCCCCTGACCGTTGCGGGACTCTTCACCCTTGACGGTCGCCTTCCGAAGGGACTTTTGAACGCAAAACGCCTTCTCTGGGCCGTCGTACTGGCCCTGTCGGTCAGCATCCCTCAGCTGCTGTACTGGAAGCTGAGCACCGGCCACTTCTTTGTTTGGACCTACGGCGAGGAGGGTTTCTTTTGGACGCAGCCCGCCTGGGTCCAGGGTCTGTTTAGCTGGCGCAAAGGATGGCTCGTCTACAGCCCCATTGCGGCATTCATGATTCTTGGTTTCTGGGGGCTTGCTCGCAAAAAACCTTCGTGGGCAGTCCTAATCGGACTTTATCTTATGGCACATGCCTACGTGGTATTTTGCTGGTGGGCCTGGTGGTACGGCGGGAGTTTGGGTTCTCGGCCGATGATTGACGCTTATGCCCTCTTGGCCCTGCCCCTTGCCGTATTTTTTCAGCGGATTCTGGAGCATTCGCAGCCCTGGTTGCGCAGGATGAGTTTGGCCGCAATACTGGTGCTCGTGCTGCTTAACCTAGCCCAAACCCAGCTGTACTGTGCCGGATACCTTAATCACGACAGCATGACGCGTGAGGCATACCTGCACGTTTGGCGCACCTGGGACTTTGCCCCTGCCGCCCTCTTAGAGGCGCCCGACTACGAAGCTGCGCTTGAAGGACGGTCCGCCCGCTACTAAATAAAAAAGCCCGCCGTTGCCGGCGGGCTTGTGGTTTGCACCAGCGTACTTTTTAGTTGCGAATCAGCTTTGCAGTGCGCATGCCTCGGTCGGTTTGAATCCGAACGAAGTAGGCTCCTGGAGCCCATGCTGCGCTCGGAAGCTCAAGCTCGCTCGCGCTAAGACCTTCGCTAGCAAAAATGGCACGGCCAAGCAAGTCGTGCACTTCTACGGCTTGAATTTGGGCGCCGTAGACATAGAGCTGAGCGTTGGCTGTAGTTGGGTTGGGAAGAACCTGGAACTTAAGACCCTCGGCTTCGGGAACCGAAATCGAATAGCCTACTGCATTCAAAGCCTTGGCCATCCTGGGTAGCGTGAACGCCATGACGGTGTCGATGTAAAGTAAAGACTGCGCCTTTACGTTAGGGTTGGTCTCGTTGGCCGACAAGGGGTCGGTTGGATCCCACCAATCCCAAGGATTGGAGTTGACGCGGAAGGGCAGAGTCGCAACGGGAGGAACCATGTTAAACGTGAACAAGTTCTCTTGACTGCCAATGTTGTATACATTGGTTCGCGCAAGTACTGAGTAGGCATCGTTCATCGTTGAACCGGCAAGCACCGTGTTATTTCCAAACGTATTAGCCATCTTCACGGCGGTGTGGCTGCCTGCAACATCAATTACCGGGAAAAATGCGCCGGCTACCGGGACGTTCACCATCCCACGGTAGTAGGGGGCATAAAAGTCGTAGCGGCTGTGGAAGCTTACCACCGGAGCGTCGCCCTGAGCCATCCATGCGGAATCCCCAAGGGCTCCACCAAGGTTGATTACCATGTTGACGTTGTGGGGCACCCCTTTGTAGAGCTCGATGTTGCGGCCGACCTGCGTTTGGTCCACCAAAGGAAGACCCGTTACAGGATGCGCTCCAATAATCACGGCCTTGCCGCCGTAGCCGTTCCAGTCTCCAACACGCGCCGTATCAATATATGGCGTTCCTGCAGTAACCGTAGTGCCAAAAATGCCGGTACCAGGAGCCTGGTACTTGAACTTATTTGGCGCAGCCACTTCAGGGTAGCTACTTATGGTCGCGTACGCAAGGGTGATGTAGCCTCCTGAACCCGCTCCAACAAGCGAAATCGCGCTGGGGTCAATTCGGTAGGGATCGCCTTGAACAAGCTTTGAAGCGCGTACTGCGCGAACGCAGACTTTAGCGTCTTGCACCGCACTATAAACTGCCATAAGATTGGTTCCGCGGCGAAGGTCGAGGTTGGTCGAGTTGGCCAACCAGCCCAAACGGTAGCTTGCCGATACCGCGACGTAACCGCGACGAGCAAAACGCTTGGCAAGATCCACTACGGCAGAATCCTTGCGGTCTCCTAGGGGTGAGGCTAAGCCCTTAGGCAAAAAGGACCCCGTGTGAAAGATGATTACAACTGGGCGTGAGGCCGTTTGGTCAATCGCGGTATCGGGCATGTACACGTCAGAATACATCGGAATCACCATGGGTCCACCCATCGTTGCCGGCACATACTGGCTAAAGTTGTATCCGTAGGCGACGTTAGGCACCACGGTAATTTGAGAATTGGTAAAGACTTCTTCGAGGTAACGCTGCTGCGCTGACGCCGTGAAAGCCATAAAAGCCAGTGCCAATGAGGCAAATAGACCTTTTGAGTAGGTTTTAATCATAAATTGGTTATTTATTAGATTTGAAATTTACAACAATTTTTTTGGTATTGGGCATGTCCCATACCAAGGAGAGGTAGGACAACCTGCCCACGGCAGGTCCGCCATAAACCTGAACCACCGGTCTGTTGAGCAGGTTGCTGGAGCCCAACTTCAGCAGCCAATGCTTGTCGGGGGAAGCCCAAGAGACCTGGGCATCAACCAAACTGTAGCTCGGGATGCGCCCGGTGAACTGCGGCGAACCTTCAAACAAAAAGCCCTCTACCCACTTGTACGAAGCCATAAATCCGCTTCTGCCCTTGCCCAACCTCCAGTTGAGGTCTCGGCCCGCAAACGAAACATTGTACTTGTGCTCTGGAGTGTTGTAGGCCGGAATAATCGGGTCGTCTTCGCCGGAATTTAGGACGTTCCAAGTATAGTTGGCCGCTAGGGTGTAGCGAGAGAAATAATAGTTTGAGCCAATGCTGAATCCTTGTGTAGTGACCTGCTGCGTGGCATTGGACGCAATGCGGTAGGCCTGCACCCCGCGGAGCCGGTCGGCTGCGCTACCTCCTGGATCGTCCTCGATGCGGAGCCCGAGGTGGTATCCAATAAAGTCGGAATACCAGCTGTAGTAGTACGTGGCGTCCATGTAGAGGCGCTCCCACCAGGTACTCCGGTAGCCGAGCTCAATATTGCGAACCTGCTCGGGGCGGACGGCGTCGCGCGAGTAGTACTGCCAAACCCAGCTTGCCCGTTCCTGTGGACCTGCATTGAGAAAGTTGCTCACATCATCTATGGTTACTAAGGAATCGTAGCCGTTGAGGTTGCCCAGCAGCAGTGCGCGGCCAACGTTGTAGTAGAGGTACTGGTCTTGCAGGGTCGGGTTGCGCACCGCCGAAGAGAAGCCTAGACGCCATACCGTGCGCTCGTTAGGTCTGAAGACTAGCGACGCCGCGGGCGAAAAAAGCCACTTGAAATTTTGGTTCTTGTCTGCGCGGGCCGTGGCATTGACCGTCAGCTTGTCGCCAAACTCCCGACTGAACCCCCCATACAAACCCACCTCGGCCACCCGAAGCACACGGCCGCTGGTGTCGCTAAAAAGCGTTCCGCGTGAATTAGGCCGGTACTGCCTGAGGCTGGCTCCCCCGGTAAGGCGTCCGCCCGCAAAATCAAAGGAACGCTGGCCGTGCAGGTGTGCCAGGGAGGAACGATCCCAAAACTGCGAGCCCCCCTCGGTGAAGGGCCTGGAAATGATGGACTGCTTCAGGGCTTCGAAAGCAGCAGAACCCGGAATTAGCATGCTGTCGGCATCGTAGGCCAGGTCCATTATGTTGCGGTTGCTTCGGTGAAGCGAGTCAAAAACCCCCGGATTTGCCGCCCACAAGGCCGCCATGGCGGCGTTAAAATCGGCATTCGGCAGAGACTCACTTGGGTATCCCGGTAAGCCCCGCAAAGTAGGCTTTTGAAATATAGACCAAAAGGAACGGTACTGGTTGGCCCAAAATCCGTCGTTGAGCACTGAATCCTGCATGCGAAGGGCCGTGAAGTAGGCGTCGTAGGTTTGGCCCGCGTCTTCATGGGTGGTGTAGGCCCGCACAAACCAGTCTTCGTCTTTGCGCAGCTCCAGGCGGTTTTGAAGAAACTGTATGCCTCTAAGGCTAAACCGGTTATCGCCCTGATACACCGTGGTACCCGTCCCGTAGTTCAGGGCATAAATCCCTTCGACTCCGCCCTTGCTGCGGTAGTGCACCGAGGTGCTCATTTTTAGGTTTTCGGTATTGTAGTCCACCAACTCCGATTCTTCAATGCCGCGGCGGTGGTAGTTGCCAATGCCCGCATAGGTTTTGACGTCGCCACCGTGGTCGTAGGTCATTTCGTCTCCGTAGCGGTTCACGGCATCGTAGCCGCCGGGGTTGTCTATGGCGGACTTTGAATCATCGGTCGGATTCATGTTGGTCGCCTCCCAATCGTCAGCCCTGAGGGCAAAAAGGTTGATTTTGTAAGCCCAACTCGCGCTGCCGTCGGCCCGCTTAAAGGCCTCTGCATGGCGGAACCCAAATTCCGCCAAGCGGCGCTCGCCCCCCTTGAACTGCACCGAAGTCCCCTGAAATCGGTAGGGGTCTTTGGTGGTCATGGCGATGACGCCATTGAATGCCGAGGGGCCGTAGAGCGCGCCTACCGCGCCCGAAATCACGTCAACCTGCTGCACGTCGAGCTCTGAGGCACCCAAAAAATTGCCCAAAGAAAAGTTCAAGCCGGGCGCCTGATTGTCGACGCCGTCGATGACCTGTAGGCTCCGTACCGGGCTAGTGCTGTTGAATCCGCGCGTATTAATAATTTTAAAACCAATGCTGGCCGAGGTGAGGTCCACGCCCTTCATGCTCCCCAGGGCCTCATAAAAGTTGGGCGCGGGCGCCTCTTTCATGCTGGCTAAATCCAACGCTTCGATCGTCAGCGGAGCCTGCTTTTGCTTTTCAGAAATCTTCGAAGCCACAATTTGTGCCTCGGCGAGTTCCACCGACGAAGCGTTGAGTTTGATGCTGAGCGGATCCGAGTTCCGCACCTCGCCTCGGTAGGTATCAAAACCAAAGGCCTCAACCGAAATGGCAGTGGGAAGGCGCAGGCCCTGAACGACAAATTTGCCGTCGGAGTCCGTCACCGCCTTGGACGAGCCCAGGGTAACGACCGCTGAAGGCACCGCCTCCCGTGTTTTGGCGTCGGTCACGGTTCCGGTGATGCGGGCGGTTTGCGCATAGATTGGTACGACGAGCACGAGGCTCAGCAAGCAAAGGATGCGGGCAACTAACTTCATAAAGGGGCGTTTAGGTCCCTGAAAAGTACGGATTTTCGAAACACTACGGGAACGGAACCGTCCATCGTCCGCTCGCTACCCTGGCGTGAAAGGCCTCGGCGAGGTGCGCCGTAAGGGGTCCGCCCTGGCCGCTGCCAATGCGGCGTCCGTCCACCTCGACCACGGGGGTGAGTTCGCCCATGGTTCCGGTGCCGAAGGCCTCGTCGCAGGTATAGAGTTCCGTGAGCGATAAATCGCGCTCCTGGGTCGGAATCCCCAACTCGGGCCCCATCTCTAATACGATTCCGCGGGTAATTCCCGGCAGGCAGTTGGTCGCGTGCGGCGTAAGAAGATGGCCGCCCCGCAGCATGAAGATGTTGGTTCCGTTCATCTCCGAAACAAATCCGCGCTCGTCGAGCATAAGGGCGTCGTCAGCCCCCGCCACGTTGGCCTGAATTTTTGCCAAAATGTTGTTTATGAGGTTGTTGTGATGAATTTTTGAGTCTACAAATTGCGGACTGTTGCGACGAATTGCCGAGGTCACGATGCGCACTCCGGCAACGTTGTCGTAGACCGGCTTCTTCCATTCTGCCAGCACGATGAGGGTGCAGCCCTTTTGGTTGAGGCGCGGATCCATGCCTGAGGTAATCTTCTCGCCGCGGCTAAGCGTGAGGCGGATGTGGCTGTCGCCGCGCATGCCATTCGCATCAAGCGTTTGAAAGATTGCGGAACGGACTTCGTCCCGTGTCGGAACGTTCGCAAACGCCATCGCGTGGGCCGAGGCAAACAGTCGGTCAAGGTGAAAGTCGAGGGCAAAAATTCCGTTGGAATAGACCCGAAGACCCTCCCAAACCGCGTCTCCGCCCTGAACCGAGGAATCAAAAACACTAACCTTGGCCTCGTCACGAGGCCAGAGACGGTCGCCTACCCAAACCTTGATGCGGGCATTTTGCGGATTAAACGACTGAAGCATATCGATGAATTTTAGTGAAATTTAAGCGCTTGAGAAGCCATTAGGGCATAAAGCGGTGCTGCCTCCTCGCCTAAGGCCTCAAGACGGTCAGACATGCGGGCCGGTTCAGCAGAGGGTAGGGCAAATCCGCTTGACTGATGAACCTGCGCATACCAATGCGGGGCCCACACGCCGTCGTAGGCCCTTGGCCCAATGGGCCATTGGAGCTGCGCAGCGTTAAATTCCAAATCTAAGGCCCTACAAATCTGGCGAAAGGCCCTCTCTGGATTGGCCAATAAGTCGTCGGAATCCACAACCAAAAAGGTCGAGCCCATTCTCTGAACCGCCGCCAAGGCCGCGAGTTGCTCGCGCAGGGCAACGTCGCGCAGGCTAACCTCAGGAACAACCTTAGCAAACGAAGCAATCACTTTGCGAGGACTGCGAATCCAAAAAATATGCTTAAAACCTTCGGCTGGGGTCCAATCAATTCCCTCCATGTGATGGGCCATATTTTTAATGTAGGTCGGCGTCGCTAGGTTTTGCAGCCCTGCCCAAACGGCATCAGGATTTGTGGCTTGGCTAGCCAACACTGCAGCACGGCCTGGGTGGTCCGCCCCGGTGCGCGTCAAGTAGGCAGCATAAAAGGGCTCGTCTACAACGGTCCAGCCCGGGCGCTGCGCAAAGCTGTACATCAGGGCCGTCGAAACGTTTCTGGGACCCGAAATGGCGTGGAGGCAGTCTAAGGCTTGAGCCATTTATTGAGCCAGTCAAAAAATTCGTGTTGCCAGACCAGTGCGTTTTGAGGGCTGCTCACCCAATGGCCCTCCTCAGGGAAGTACAAAAACCGCGACGGGATTCCGCGCAACTGAGCCGCTTGGTAGGCCTCCATACCCTGGTTCAAAGGCACGCGGAAGTCATTGCCCCCGTGAATCACCAAAAGGGGTGCGGTCCATCGGTCCACCAAATTACGCGGATTGAAATCCGTGTAGGATTTGGGCTGTGGCTTGGCCCAGTAGGGTCCGCCCAGGTCGTAGTTGGCAAAAAATAGCTCCTCGGTGGAACCGTACCAGCTCTCCATGTTAAAAAGTCCGCAATGCGAAATCAATGCCTTGAACCGGCCCTCGTGAATGCCCGCGAGCTGGAACACGCTGTAGCCGCCGTAGCTCGCGCCCACGGCTCCAAGGCGATTTTTATCCACAAAGGGCTCTGCGGCCACCGCATCAATGGCCGAGAGGTAGTCCTTCATAGCTTGACCACCCCAATCGCCTGAGATTTGCTCGTTCCACTCGCGGCCAAAGCCCGGAACGCCGCGGCGGTTTGGCGCAACCACCACATAGCCCTGGGCCGCCATCAGCTGAAAGTTCCATCGAAAGCTGTAGAATGCGCTAACGGTTCCCTGCGGACCGCCCTGGCAGTAAAGCAGTGCGGGGTATTTTTTGGCCGGATCAAAATTGGGCGGGTAAAACAGCCAAGTCAGCATTTTTTTGCCATCGCTGGTGGGAATCCAGCGCTTCTCCACCCGTCCGCGCGAAATTTTGGCGTAGTCGGCATCGTTCACCTTGGTCAGGGCAGTCGCTCCCTTGCTGCCCAGCGCATACAGCTCATTGGCCTGATTCTGGTCCATGCGCTCAGCAACCAGCATTTTGCCCGCAAAGTCAAAGGCGCCGTAGTCGTAGTCGCCCGTGGTCAGGTTGACGGCACTTGCCTTTGCCCCCTTTAAGTCGATGCGAACCAAATGGTTGGAGGCCTCCTGAATGGAATTCACCACAAGGCTTGTTGGGCTTAGCCATTTTAAATCGTTGACGTACTCGCCGGCTGCGTCAATGCGCTGGGGTTGCGCTCCTGCCGAAGTCAAATCGAGCAGGTGAAGCTGCTTCACGTCAGACTCATAGCCGTCGGTGGGCATAGCCCAAAAGGCCAAAGTGCGGCCATCAGGCGAAATACGCGGAGATCCGTCGTAGCCGTTTAAGCCCGGCAGTTCGCTAGTCTTCGCGGTGGCCAAATCGTAGCGGTACAGCTTTGAATTGGTGCTCAAAGCAAAGTCTTTGCCGGTCATAAGCTTGGCTGTGTAGACCAAAAAGCTTCCGTCGGGGCTTAGGTCAAAGGCCTCGGCCCCGTCAAAAGGAGGAAGGGGCGCGTGGCCCCGAACACCCTTTAAAATGTCGATAAATTCCGTTGCCGGGTTGGGCGCGTCCGGAAAAACCATCGCATAGGCCACGTGGTTGTATTTATAGTCGGTCCAGCTGTCCCAGTGGCGGTACATAAGGTCGTCAAAAACCGCATAATTGGCCTTGGGCTGCTCGGGGCGTCGCTCCAACGGAGTCTGGTCGAGTTGCTCGCGGGTTATGAACGCAACGAGCCACTGACCATTTGGCAATTCCCTGAGCTTTAGGTCGCCGACCCCGCCCGGAACGTCCAAATGCACTCTGAGGTCGCTGCCGTCGAGTGCTCGCGACTTGAGTTTGCCCTGATGAACATAGGCCACACGGGTTCCGCCCTTGACAAAGGTGGCGCCCACCTCTGAGCCCGGTTCGGCCGCCAAACTGCGCGTTTCGCCTGTTTTGCTGTGAACCAAAAACAGGTCGCGGTTGCCTTTATTGGCGTCCATATCATAGCGGACTACGCCGTAGGCCACCCATCCGCTTTCGTGGGCGTCGTCGAGGCCAACACGCCCCAACTTCCAGAGTAATTCCGGAGTCATCACCTCTTGGGCAGTTGCCAGCGCCGAGACTAGCGCAAGGCTAAAAAATAGTGTGTGCTTCATGAGTTCAAGGTAGTACAACCTTCGTAGATGCAGCACTTGGCCCTAGATTTGGCTTGAAATCATGAAAGAAACTGCACTCATTACCAACGAAGCCGTGGTCTTCGGACTCCTCATGGCCCTGCTTGGCCTAATTTTTTGGGCCGCAAACGAAGCGCGATTTAAAAAATTCTTTAGCATCGTTCCGGCGCTGCTGCTTTGCTACTTCTTGCCCTCGCTGCTCACCAACACGGGGTTGGTTCCGCACGACACCGGCATTTACTTCATCGCGTCGCGCTACCTGCTGCCCGCTTCGCTGGTTTTGCTGACCCTGAGCATCGACCTCAAGGCCGTGTTTGGCCTAGGGCCCAAGGCGTTAATCATGTTTTTTACCGCCACATTCAGTGTAATTATTGGCGGACCCTTGGCCCTTTTGACGGTGTCTTGGATTTCACCCGAAACCGTCGGGGGCGTGGGACCCGAAGCCGTTTGGCGCGGACTCGCTACCCTTGCAGGATCCTGGATCGGTGGCGGAGCCAACCAAGCAGCACTTTATGAGGTTTTTAAGCCCAGTGAAGCCCTTTACTCCGCAATGATTACCGTAGATGTGGTGGTCGCCGAAATTTGGATGGCCATCATTCTGCTGGGCGCGAGTAAGTCCGACCGCGTCGACGCCTGGCTCAAGGCCGACAACAGCTCAGTAAAAGAACTTCAAGGGACCATGGACGAATTCCTCAAACGAACCGCCAAGATTCCCACCCTGGCCGACGCCATGAAGATTCTCGGACTGGCCTTTGGATCTGTGGCCCTCAGCCATGCCGCTGGCGACTTTTTAGCACCTTGGTTTGCTCAAAACGCTCCCTATACCGCAAACTTTAGTTTTACTAGCGACTTCTTTTGGATCGTAATCATCGCCACAACTTTAGGTCTGCTGCTGTCTTTCACCCCCGCACGCAACCTCGAGGGCGTGGGCGCAAGCCGATGGGGATCGGTATTTATCTACATTTTAGTGGGGAGCATCGGCATGAAGATGGACCTCATGGAGGCCATAAGTCAGCCCGGCCTCATCGCCGTGGGAGCCCTTTGGATGACCATTCACGTGCTGATTTTGGTTCTCGTAGCCCGCATTATACGAGCGCCATTCTTCTTTTTGGCCGTGGGGTCCAAGGCCAACATAGGCGGAGCCGCATCGGCCCCCGTGGCGGCCGCAGCTTTTCATCCTTCCCTCGCGCCGGTAGGGGTGCTTCTCGCGGTCTTAGGCTACGCATTAGGCACCTACGGAGGCTGGGTGTCAGGACTTGTGATGTACGCAATTTCGGGCGACCCAAGCCCGCTTATGCTGCCCTAGTCTAAGCATTTTTTTGTAGGTTTACTGCCGTGAAACAAACTACCGCACTCTATCGCAAATGGCTGGCATTCGCCATTGTAGGTCTTCTTTTGACCGGATTCGGCCTCTCGCTCTTGGGCGAGGCCATTATTGCCAAAATGAAGAACGAGTCCTTCTTTCTTATGGGCAGTGCCGGGCTTGCCGCATTCAGCGCGGGCCTTAGCTTCTTTGGCCAAGCCATAATCTTTCGCTACCGCCTGCTCAAGGCCAAGGGCCGCGAAGATTTTGCCCGCAAAAGCGCTCCGCAGCGCAACCGCAACCGCAACCGCAAGCGCCCCTCGGGAGGCGGCAGCAATCAGTCCCAAGGCGAGGGTGGCAACCGCAGCGGCGGATTCAAATCGCGCTTCGAAGAGTAGGCACAAGCTTGGAGCCCTGCGAAGTGCTCTAATTTTTAGCAATTCCGCCCCTAAAGCGCGAATTCTGACCTAGATTCACGCTCCTAAACTATGTGTGGAATAACCGGCGTTTACAGCCTCAGCATGACTGCGCAAGCGCGCGAAGCCGCGGTTTCGGCCATGAACGCGGCCCAAACCCACCGCGGGCCTGACGGTTCGCATTGGGCCTCTGTGGGGGCCGTAACACTAGGCCATAATCACCTGAAGATTATGGACTTGAGCGAAGACTCCAACCAGCCTTACCTCTTTGAGCAGCTGTCTATGGTCTTCAACGGAGAGGTCTATAACTACCTCGAGCTTCGACGCGAACTGCAGCAGCTGGGCTACTTTTTTGAAACCAGCAGCGACACCGAAGTCATCCTCAAGAGCTACCACTGCTGGGGCGAGGCCAGCGTAGCGCGCTTTGTGGGCATGTGGGCCTTAGCAATTTGGGACGACCGCAAAAACCAACTCTTTTGCTCCAGGGATCGCTTTGGAATCAAGCCCTTTGTATACCAAAAACAGCCCGACGGAACTTTTTCTTTTGCATCGGAGATCAAGGCGCTCAAAAAGAGTCCGGGCTTTGCCAAAAAACTCAATGTGGACCAAGCCAACTTGGGCCTGGGCTTGGGCTGGGTCGGCTGCGGAACCGATACCTACTACCTCGGGATCGAGTCGCTCGCGCCCGCCCACAACCTTGTCTTGGACCGCGGCGGCCTGCGAATTGTTCCCTATTGGACTCTTGATCCGCACTCCAAGCGCCAGCAAAGCCCCTTGGAGCTTCAGCGAGAGTTCGCTGCGCTGTTTAACCAGTCCCTTGAAATCCACCTTCGCAGCCAGGTCGAAGTGGGCGCCTGCCTGAGCGGCGGCATCGACAGCTCGGCCATCGTCTCCAGCATTTGCGGCGACCATCCCGACCGCATTCTCAAGGTTTTTCACATCTACTATTCCGACTACGTCGACGAGCGCCCCTTTGCGCAGCACGTGCTCCATAAATATCCCAATACCGAAGCCCACTACTACAGTCCCGACGCAAACGACTTAAGCGATTACTTCGCCGGAGCCAGTGCTGCAGCGGACTCGCCGGTAAACGGTTCCTCCTTTGTTTCGCACTACGCCCTGATGGATTTGGTGAAAAAAACCGGGCTTCGCGTGCTTATCGACGGCCAAGGCGCCGACGAATACCTGGGCGGATACCTTCACAGCTTTTACCCTCACTTTGTGGACCAGCTGCGCAGCGGTCAATGGGGCGCGCTGCGTAAAACCTTTAACGGACACCGCAGCAAGCAAGGTTTTGGCCTAACCGAGAGCCTCATGGTGGCCGCAAAGTCTGCCTTGGTTTTGGGCGGAACCCAAAAAATTCACCAGGTCAAGGGCCGTCAGGTGCTTGGTCATGTCCTGCCCGACCGATCGGATTCCATCTCGCTCAGCCTGGCCCCCTACAGCAGCAACTACCTCGATACCTTCCTGTACAACCTGATGGCCACCACGTCGCTGCCCACCATTTTGCACCACAACGACCGGAATTCCATGGCCTTTGGCATTGAGAGTCGAGTACCCTTTTTGGACCACCGCCTCGTAGAATTTGCCTTTGCGACCCCCAACGAATCCAAGATCTCGCTCCAGGGCGAAACCAAAAGCATTCTGCGGCAGTCCATGCGAGGCATCATTCCCGACGAAATCATGCAGCGCTACGATAAAAAGGGCTTTGTCACCCCCGGTGAAATTGCCTGGCTTAAAGGGCCCCTCAGGGACCTGCTCCACACCTCTTTTGACCAGCTGGACTGGCTGGACTCCAAAAAAATAGCCAGGCTAATGCGCGACTACCACAGCGGCGACATGCGCCAAGCCAAGCTGGTTTGGAAGCTATGCTCCCTGAACTACTGGCTCAAAAACGACTTTTAAACGAGTCAAATAAACTCGTTAAACTGGAATCCGTTTTTGAGACGTTCCTTGCCCAACTGCTCCTGCTCGGCAAGGGCCCAAAGCATAAACTCCTTTAAAAAAAGCTGATCCTTAGGCTCAAATTTGGGCTGGTACTGCCGCATCAAATCCTCTAGGGGCTTTATCTTATTCAGGCAAGAAGCATATTCCTTTTGGTCGCATTCATCGTACAAAATGACTCCGCCTTGTGAATAAATGGCCTCTATAGTGCCTGCAAAGGGACTGAGGTCCGCCTTTTTATTAAGCTTCCCGATTTTAGGGAATAGGTTGGGCCAAAAAGTCTTAATGGCAGCGCCAATGAGCTGTTCCGCCACGAATGCGGCCCCTTCTTGTTCTCCTTCAAACACCAGCTCCACCTTGCCGGTGATGGCCGGAATAACTCCCATAAAATCCGCCAAGCGGACGGTGGTGGTCTTCTCTTTGTTGATCAGCGCGCGGCGTTCGGCCGTGCTGACGAGGCTCTCGAGCATAGAAATACTCATCCTTGCGCTTACTCCGCTTTTTTGGTCGATGTACTCGCTATCTCGGGCCTCAAAAATAATTTGCTCGAGCAGGTTGTAGGCCAAGTCGGGAACATACACTCGGCTCGCTTGCGCCTCATTGATTCTGGCTTCTTGGGCAGAAATCTTGCGGGCCACGGCTATGTTGGCGGGGTAGTGCGTTAAAATCTGCGACCCGATGCGGTCTTTTAAGGGAGTGACAATGCTGCCTCTGTTGGTGTAGTCCTCGGGGTTGGCCGTGAATACAAACTGAAGGTCAAGGGGCAGCCGAATTTTGAATCCGCGAATTTGAATGTCGCCTTCTTGCAAAATATTAAACAAGGCTACCTGGTTGCGGGCCTGCAGGTCGGGGATTTCGTTTAAAACAAAGATGCAGCGGTTGGCCCTGGGAATCATGCCAAAGTGAATCACCCGATCGTCGGCATAAGACAGTTTGAGGTTTGCCGCCTTGATGGGGTCAATGTCGCCAATCAAGTCTGCAACCGTAACGTCGGGCGTGGCCAACTTCTCTGAGTAACGCTGGGAGCGATGCAACCACGAAACTTGGGTTTGGTCTCCCTTCTCTGCGATGAGGTCAATGGCAAATCGCGAGATAGGAGCAAGGGGGTCGTCGTTGATTTCAGACCCGCTGACATAGGGAATGTACTCGTCTAACAATTCCACCATGAGGCGTGCAAGGCGCGTTTTAGCCTGCCCCCTAAGGCCCAATAGGTTGATGCTGTGCCGCGACAGAATAGCGCGCTCCAGCTCGGGCAGCACGGAGTCTTCAAATCCATGCACTTCACCAAACACGGTGGTTCCGGCCTCGAGGTGCTTGAGCAGGTTTTGGCGCAGTTCGTCTTTAATGGAGATGCTTTGGTAGCCCGAGGCTTTGAGCTCGCCTAAATTCGTGATCATACTATTGGAGTCTTTTCTTTCTGTTGGTTTCATAGTCTTTGAAAATCATTTCTCCCAGGCCCTTGAGTCCCGTGAAAAAGGCCTTGCCTTGGTTTGCCTCGGTAAACTTGTCGATAAACTGCTGCAGATAGGGGTCGCGAGCAATCATAAACGTGGTGATGGGAATGTGCAGTTTGCGGGCCTGTGCTGCCTGGGTATAGCATTTCTCGGTCACGTAG
>NSIH01000026.1 GCA_002737315.1 Flavobacteriales bacterium | reverse complement strand
TCGGGAATGTAGATTCCGGGTTCCACGGTAAAGACCATGCCCTCTTTGATTTCAGAACCGTCCCATAGTCCGTAGTCGTGCACGTCGAGCCCGAGGTAGTGGGAGGTTCCGTGCATGAAGTATTTTTTGTAGGCGGGCCAGGAAGGGTCCTGATGGGCGACCTCTTCGCGGGTGATGAGTCCGAGGCCAATCAACTCTTCGGTCATCAGTTCGCCCACTTGCACGTGGTAGTCGGGCAGACGCACGCCGGGTTTCAACAGGTTGATCGCGGCCTTCTCCACGCGGAGGACTGCCTCATAGACCTGCCGCTGGCGGGGGCTGAAGCGTCCGTTGGCCGGGAAGCAGCGGGTCACGTCGCAGGCGTAGTTGCCATACACGGCTCCGACGTCAAAAAGGACCACGTCGCCCTCGTGCACCTGAGCATCGTTGGTAATGTAGTGCAGCACGCAGGCGTTGGCGCCCGACCCGATAATGGGCGTGTAGGCAAAGCCATGCGAGCGGAGGCGCACAAATTCGTGGAGAAACTCGGCCTCGAGCTCGTATTCCCAAACGCCGGGCTTGAGGAAGCGCAGCACTCGGTCGTAGCCTGCCGCAGTAATGTCGGCAGCCGTCTGCATGATGGCGACCTCTTCGGGATCCTTGACCGCGCGCAGGGCCATGAGTGCCGGCGCAGACCGCTCGTATTCTTGGTTGGGGAATCGGCGGCGCAGGTCGGCTCCAAAGCGGTCCTCGCGGGTTTCAACGGGGTTGCTGCGGCGAATGTGTTCGTGGCTAAGCAGGTAGGCATGCTGGGCATGAGCCATAACCTCGCGCAGGATGCGATCAAAGTCGCTCAGCCAGTGAATGCTTTGGATTCCGCTCAAGGAACGTGCCTCGTCTTTAGACAGCTTGGCACCCTCCCAGCGGGCGATGAGGTCGTTGGTTTCAAGCAAAAAAAGCATCTGGCGCTGCTCGGGCTTGGGCGCATCAGGAAAGAGCAGGAGAATGGATTCCTCTTGATCTACCCCGCTCAGCCAGAGGATGTCGGTGGCCTGCTTGAAGGGGAAGCTGCCGTCGGCCGAGGTTGGGTAAATGTCGCTGGAGTTAAAAAATGCGACGGAATTCGGCTTTAAACTTGCCGTGAATCGAGCTCGATGGCGAGCAAAGAGGTCTGCTTTAAGGGGTTGGTAGCGCATGCGAACGAAGGTACGTCTTGACGTGTTATTACTCAAGTTGAAAGCGTTTGACTCCTACCTTTACCCAATTAATAAAGCTTTCTTATGACCTTAAAACGCGGACTATTTGGGTCTTCTTTGGCCCGCAAGTACTGGATGGCCTTGACTGGCCTCTTTTTAATTTCGTTTCTGGTGATTCACTTGGTCGGCAACCTCACCATCGTGATTGGCACTGCAGACGACTTTAACGCCTATGCCGCCTTCATGACGAGCTTCCCGCCCATTAAAATTATTAGCTACCTGCTCTACGCATCGATTCTTTTGCATGCGGTGGACGGCATCGTCCTGGCGCGCCAAAATAGGGCTGCGCGCCCAGTGGGCTACGGCGAATACCGTGGCTCGGCCAATGCAGGCTGGGCATCGCGCAACATGGCTTTGCTGGGAATCTTCACCCTGCTCTTTCTTTTGGTTCACATGAAGAGTTTTTGGTTTGAAATGCACTTTGGCAGCCTTCCCCTAGACGCCAACGGCAACAAGGATTTGTTTGGCATTACGGTAGCAGCTTTTGAACAAGTTTGGTACAGCGCTTTTTATGTGGTCGCCATGGTTTCTTTGGGCTTTCACCTGTGGCACGGAGTAGAGTCCGCGTTCCAGACCATGGGATGGACGCACCCGACCTACACTCCCGTGGTGCAAATTGCGGGGCGCACCTTGGCCGTGGTCCTCTGCGGGGCCTTTGCCATGATCCCCCTGTATGTTCTGATTTCGCCTAATATTTAAGTACCCTAAGAGCATGTCAACCAAACTTAATTCGCGGATTCCCGAGGGACCCGTTGCCGAGAAATGGACCAAGCACAAGGGCACGATTCCCCTTGTGAGCCCTGCCAACAAGCGCCGTATCGACGTGATTGTGGTTGGCACAGGCCTAGCCGGGTCGTCTGCGGCTGCATCGCTTGCCGAACTGGGCTACAACGTTAAGGCATTCTGCTTTCAGGACTCTCCGCGCCGCGCTCACTCCATTGCCGCTCAGGGCGGAATCAACGCTGCCAAAAACTACCAAAACGACGGCGACTCGGTGTTTCGATTGTTCTACGATACCATTAAGGGTGGAGACTACCGCAGCCGCGAAGCCAACGTGCACCGACTGGCCGAAGTTTCTACCAGCATTATTGACCAGTGCGTGGCCCAGGGGGTTCCCTTCGCCCGTGACTACGGCGGATTGCTCGACAACCGCTCTTTTGGCGGCGTTCAGGTAAGCCGCACCTTTTACGCCAAAGGCCAGACCGGCCAGCAGTTGCTGCTTGGAGCCTATTCCGCCCTAGAGCGCCAGGTTGCCAAGGGCCGCGTCAAGATGTACGCTCGCCACGAAATGGTGGACCTCGTAGTGGTCAAGGGCAAAGCACGCGGAATCATTGCCCGCAACCTTGTGACGGGAGAACTCGAGCGCCACAGCGCCCACGCCGTAATCGTAGCCTCGGGAGGCTATGGCAACGTGTTCTACCTGAGCACCAACGCCATGGGATCCAACGTAACGGCTGCTTGGAAGGCTCACAAGAAGGGCGCCTTCTTTGCCAACCCCTGCTTCACACAGATTCACCCCACCTGCATTCCCGTCAACGGCGAAACGCAGTCCAAGCTCACGCTTATGTCGGAGTCGCTTCGAAACGACGGCCGAATTTGGGTTCCAGCTAGCCTCGAAGACGCCAAAGCAATTCGAGAAGGCCGATTAAAGGCTATTGATTTAAGCGAAGAACAGCGAGACTACTACCTCGAGCGCCGCTACCCCGCCTTTGGCAATTTGGTGCCTCGCGACGTGGCATCACGGGCTGCAAAGGAGCGCTGCGATGCCGGCTACGGAGTCAACAAAACCGGAGAAGCCGTCTACCTTGACTTCGCGGCAGCCATCGTCCGCTACGGGCAGGAGCAGGCCAACCTCAAGGGCATGCATCAGGCTACGGAGTCTGAAATTGTTGCCTTGGGAACTAAAGTCGTTGCATCCAAGTACGGCAACCTCTTTCAGATGTATGAGAAGATCACCGACGAGAATCCCTACACGGCCCCGATGAAAATTTACCCTGCGGTGCACTACACCATGGGCGGGCTTTGGGTGGACTACAATCTTATGTCGACCGTGCCAGGGCTGTTTGTTGCGGGCGAAGCAAACTTCTCAGATCATGGAGCCAACCGCCTCGGCGCGTCAGCACTCATGCAGGGATTAGCCGACGGCTACTTTGTGCTCCCTTACACGGTCGGAACCTTCTTGGCCGACGACATTAGCACCGGGCCTATATCAACCGACCTGCCCGAGTTTGCAGAGGCTGAATCAGCCTCGCGCGCCCGACTAGAAGGATTCTTAAATTCCAAGGGCAGTGTTCCTGTCGAAGTATTCCACCGCCGCCTTGGGCGCATCGTCTGGGACAACATCGGAATGGCTCGCTCTGAGATGGGCCTCAAGAAAGCCATTGCAGCAATTCGTGCACTGCGCGAAGAATTCTACCGCGATGTTAAGGTTTTGGGCGGAATGTACGAGATGAATCCCGAGCTCGATAAGGCAAACCGCGTGGCGGACTTCTTGGAACTTGGTGAACTCATGGCCCTTGATGCCCTAGCCCGCGAGGAGTCCTGTGGCGGCCACTTTCGCGACGAACACCAGTCTGAAGAGGGAGAAGCTCTGCGCAGGGACGAGGAATTCGCCTTTGTCTCTGCTTGGGAATTCACCGACGGTGATCCCGGCAAAGCAACCCTTCACAAAGAAGAACTGGTCTTTGAAAACATTAAACTCGTAACCCGCTCCTACAAGTAATGAACCTCACGCTCAAAGTTTGGCGCCAAAAAAACGCCAAAGAAACTGGCTCCTTTGCCACCTACCAAGTCCGCGATATTTCGCCCGACATGTCCTTTTTAGAAATGATGGACGTGCTCAACGAGCAACTCATTTCACAGGGCACAGAATCCGTCGTTTTTGACCACGACTGCCGCGAAGGAATTTGCGGAATGTGCTCCATGTTCATCAACGGCGAGGCCCACGGTCCAGACCGCGGGGTGACCACCTGCCAGCTTCACATGCGCAAGTTCAAAGACGGCGACACCATTACGGTTGAGCCATGGCGAGCCAAGGCCTTCCCGGTGGTGCGCGACCTGATGGTGGACCGAAGTTCTTTTGATCGAATTATTCAAGCCGGCGGATTCATTTCGGTGAATACCATGGGCAACCTGCCTGACGCAAACGCTACACCCATCGAAAAGCATGACGCCGACGCTGCCTTTGACGCCGCCACCTGCATCGGTTGCGGAGCCTGCGTCGCCACCTGCAAAAACGCCTCTGCCATGCTCTTTGTGAGCGCTAAGGTGAGCCAATTCGCACTCCTGCCCCAAGGGCAAGTTGAGGCGGCAGACCGCGTGCGCAACATGGTCAACCAAATGGACCTTGAGGGCTTCGGAAACTGCACCAATACCGGAGCATGCGAGGTGGAATGCCCCAAGGGTATTTCTATCGAAAACATTGCCCGCATGAACCGCGAGTACCTTAAAGCAAGCCTAATTTCATAGTTGGCGGGGCCGTTTGCGCCCTTAAGGACGATTCCGACCCTAGCTTGAGGGTCTTCTCTTGACTATTGGCCAAAAGCCTTCCAACCCTGGGCAGAGAGCTCCACGTGGGCACCACCCTTATTGACCAGGTAAGCCCCAGAGGAGGCCGTCATATGACCTACCGGGGTGATGCTCGGATTTCCTTTGATTTTATCGTAGTCTTCTAGGGCCACGGTGAAGACGAGTTCATAGTCCTCACCTCCGTTCATCATTGCGGTGACAGGATGGATTCCAAATTCTTCGCAGGTGCGCAATACCACCGGATCGATGGGGAGTTTGTCTTCAAAAACTACGCATCCCAGGCCGCTGGCCTTGGTGAGATGGCGAAGTTCGCTCGATAGGCCGTCGCTGATGTCCATCATGCTGGTCGGCCTAACTCCTAGTTCGCCCAGAAGAGCAATGATGTCCTTACGTGCCTCGGGCTTGAGCTGCCGCTCAATAGGATACTGGTAGTCGCTCAAGTCAGGCTGCAGGTTGGGGTTGGCCAGGTAGGTCGCCTTCTCGCGCTCGAGCACCTGAAGGCCCATGTAGGCCCCGCCCAAATCTCCCGAGACGACGATGAGGTCAGTGGCTTTGGCGCCGCTGCGCCTAATGGCCTCCCCCTTATTGACCTGGCCCAAAACCGTGATCGACAGCGCGAGTCCGCTTGGATTCGACGTGGTGTCTCCGCCCACGAGGTCCACCCCATAGGCAAGGCAGGCTTGGCGCAAGCCGCCAAAGATCTCGTCGAGGGCTTCGACCGGGAAGCGGTTGCTCACCGCCATGGATACGGTTAGTTGGGTAGGTCGTCCGCCCATGGCATAGATGTCGCTGAAGTTCACCACCGCGGCCTTGTATCCCAGGTGCTTCATTGGCACATAAGACAGGTCAAAATGCACCCCTTCGATGAGCATGTCGGTACTCAGGAGCAGGTCTTGGCCCTTCTCAGGCCTCAAAACTGCTGCGTCGTCGCCCACTCCCACAAGGGTAGAGGGCTGAACGTGGATAATATCGGCGGTTAATCGCTCAATTAAACCAAATTCTCCTAGGTCAGATAATGGAGTGCGCTGTGGGTTCGGATCTTCAATCATGACCCAAATTTCGGCTATACCTTTGCCGAATTAACAACCTTATTTATGAATCCTAAGTATCAAGCAGCAATTTCAGAATTTATGGATTGGGCAAAAGCCCGCAATGGTGCTGAGCCTGAGTTTATTCAAGCCGTTCACGAGGTAGCCGAATCCGTCATTCCCTTCATCGAGGAGAATCCAAAGTATAAAAAAGCGCGAATTCTCGAGCGCATCACCGAGCCGGAGCGCACCATTATGTTCCGCGTTTCGTGGACCGACGACGCCGGCAACGTGCACGTAAACCGCGGCTACCGCGTAGAATTCAACAGCGCCATCGGCCCCTACAAAGGAGGTCTGCGCTTTCACCCGACGGTAAACCTGTCGGTTTTGAAGTTCCTCGGATTTGAGCAAATCTTCAAAAACTCGCTCACCACGTTGCCCATGGGCGGCGGTAAGGGCGGTGCAGACTTTGACCCCAAGGGCAAGAGCGACAACGAGGTAATGCGTTTTTGCCAGGCCTTTATGACGGAGCTTTCGCGCCACATTGGAGCGGACACTGACGTTCCTGCCGGCGACATCGGCGTGGGCGGGCGCGAGATTGGCTACATGTTTGGCCAGTACAAGCGCATCCGCAACGAATTCACCGGCGTATTGACCGGCAAGGGACTGAACTGGGGCGGTTCGCTGATTCGCCCTGAGGCAACCGGTTACGGTACCGTCTACTTCGCGCAAGAAATGCTTGCCACCAAAAGCGACGGCTTCAAGGGCAAAAAAGTGGTGATCTCCGGTTCGGGCAACGTGGCCCAGTACGCCGCTGAGAAGGCGACGGAGCTTGGTGCTAGGGTGCTGACCCTGTCTGACTCTTCGGGCTACATCCTCGATAACGATGGAATCAACGCCGAGAAGTTGGCCCATGTGATGCACATCAAAAACGTGGAGCGCGGCCGCATCAGCGACTACCTCAAGAAGTACCCGTCGGCAACTTTTGTGGCCGGCAAGACTCCCTGGGGCGTTGCCTGCGACATCGCCATGCCTTGCGCAACGCAAAATGAACTCCATGGTGACGACGCCAAGGCCCTGATCGCCAACGGCGTAAAGGCAGTGGCCGAGGGTGCCAACATGCCCTGTACTCCCGAAGCCGTTGAGGCCTTCTCGGCAAAGCGCATCTTGTTTAGCCCCGGCAAGGCTGCAAATGCTGGCGGTGTTTCTACCTCTGGCCTAGAGATGAGTCAAAACTCACTGCGCCTCTCTTGGAGCCGCGAAGAGGTAGACCAGCGCTTGCACGGAATTATGAAGAGCATCCACGCTTCCTGCGTGAAGTACGGTGCCCGCGAAGACGGAACCATTGACTACGTCAAGGGAGCCAACCTTGCCGGATTCGTGAAGGTGGCCGACGCCATGCTCGACCAGGGTGTGATGTAGGTTTTTTACTGCTATTAAAAAACCCCGGGCTCGCGCCCGGGGTTTTTGTTTAAGGCCTGCCTTAACCCAGAACCTAAAAGAGACGCACCGTAGCGAACAGCGAAGCGTTGTAAAAATTAGGTTGGTTTTCAACCGGAAGGTTAGTGGGCAAGTCAGCCAAATTAAAGGCTTGATTGAAATTTTGGCGAATTCCTACCGTGAAGCGACGAATGCCGAGCTCCGCTTGAAGTCCGTACGAAAAAAGACTGCCATAAAAATTACCCTTGGTGCTCTGGGTAACCCTGCCCATGCCCTGGCTTCGGTAAACCATTTGGCTCTGCCCACCCATGAGAATTCCGACAAAGCCACCCATGGCAAGGTTAAGGCCCTTACCGCGGCGTGAAGGATTGATGACCAAGGCCATGGGAACCTCAAAATAAGTCATGGTGAGGTTGGAGCGGCGAAGACCAAGGCTAGAGGGCAGCACATCAAAACTCGGGCCTGTGGGAGAATTAATCATTAATTCGGACTGTCCAAAATCGTAGGTGTATGCGGTGAATCCTAGGCCACTGCGTGCCCAAATCGGGCTGCGACCAAGTCGGCGCTCCCTGCTAAAGGCCAATCCAAAGGTTGAGGAAGAGGTTCCGGTACCGGGAGCCCATGCGCCTTCATAAAGCTCGAGGTTCTTCAAGCCGCTGGCCGGGTTGTTGCCCCGAAGGGTATTGCTGCCGATCATAAGTACGAGCCCGTTATGCTCCTTCTTGAGGCGCTTCTTTTTGGGCTGCGAGGGTTCAATTTGAAGCTTTAGGTGGTCTCCAAGGTTGAGTTCGAGGTTTTCTATCGACTCGTCGAGGTTGGCAGCCCAAGCTTCGGCCATGTCTTCAATGGCCTTTAGTCGGTCCTCGAGGCGATTGGTGAGTTCTTTACGGCGGCGATCGGCATCTTCTTTAGTAATGTCCTTATCTCGAATCTGACGCTCGAGGGCATCCAAATCTTTAGTGTATTTAGAAACTGCGTTGGCTATCTCTAGACTCATACGGCTGATCCTAGCCTGAGTACTGTCTTGACTTAAAGAATCCGCTTGGACTGCAGCAAGGGGTGGACTTGGCATTGCCGAAGGAGCATCTTGAGCGCATAGTTTCGTACCGGTTATGACGAAGCTGGCGCTTAAAAAGAGCGCCTTCAGTGAGCTATTTAGCATGTTTAGTTGTTTAAATGTTGGATCTAGTGAACAAAATTTAATCCAGTCGTTATGCCTATTCGACAAAGTCCTTGCCAAATTAAGCGACCTTTACCCTATTATTCGTCGTAAATTCAGAATAGTCAGCCTAGATGCCCAAAAGAGGACCCAAAATAAACAAAATCAACCGCTCTGTAGATGCGGTTTCGCTGGCCAGCCGCTTGCTGCGCTTTTTTCAAAAAAGACCAGGTCATAAATTCACTGCGGCCGACTTGGGATTTGAAACGGGCTTGACCGAAGAAAAGAGCCAAACCATGGTTGCCAGTGCCCTTGAACTCCTAAACCGGTCTGAGCAGATAACCGCCGAGGGCGATGGGTTTCGACTTAAAATGGACATGGCCTACGCCATGGGGACCATTGAACTCACTTCGAGCGGAGCCGCCTATGTAGTGCGCGGACCCGGCCTGGACGACCTCTACATTCGGCAGGGAAGCACCGGCCTTTCGTTTGGCGGAGACCGCGTAAAGGTTTTGGTCTACCCTCAAAAAGCGGGCAAGAAGCTCGAGGGCGAAGTCGTCGAAGTAGTCAGCCGATCGAGGACTCGATACGTAGGCATGATGCAGTCGCACAACCAAGGGGCCTTTGTGCTGACCGACGCCCGCAAGGTGGGCCGAGACTTTTTTGTCTCCAGCAAAGAACTAGGCGGTGCAAAAGAAGGTCAACTCGTGGTGCTTGAACTCATGGAGTGGGTTGATGCCGAGCGGGCTCCGCGAGGCAAGGTGGTCGAAATTTTGGGTGATCGGGGCGAGCACGAAACCGAAATTCACGCCATCATGGAAGAATTTGGACTTCCCTGGGTCTTCCCAGCCGAGGTTGAGGCCGAAGCTGCACAAATTCCCCTGGCCCTGGATCCGCTTGAAATTGCCCGCCGCCGGGACCTTAGGGGCACCCTGACCTTCACGATTGACCCAGTCGACGCCAAAGACTTTGACGATGCCTTGAGCATCCGTCCGCTTCAAGACGGACTATGGGAAGTGGGCGTGCATATTGCCGACGTTACCCACTATGTGCGGCCTGGGAGCAAGCTTGAGGCCGAGGCCATCGAGCGAGCCACCTCGGTCTATTTGGTGGACCGCGTGGTGCCCATGCTGCCCGAGATCCTGTCGAACCAAGTTTGCTCGCTGCGTCCGCGAGAGGACAAATACACCTTCTCGGCCATTTTTGCCATGGACGAGTCTGGGGCCGTTCACGAGCGCTGGTTTGGACGCACAGTAATCCATTCTGACCGCCGCTTTGCCTACGAGGAAGCCCAGTCCATTTTAGAGGGAGACAGCGACCCGCTGGCCGAAGATCTTTTGCTCATGAACCGCATGGCCAAGGCCCTCCGCGCCGCGCGCATGGACGACGGTGCCATTGGCTTTGACCGCGCTGAGGTAAAGTTTCGACTCGACGCCAACAACCAGCCCATCGGGGCCTACGTCAAAGAGGCCAAGGATTCCAACAAACTTATTGAAGAGTTTATGCTGCTCGCCAACCGCGAGGTTGCCGTCTTCGCCGGCGGCAAAAAGCCTGGGGCAAAAACCAAGCAGGTCCAGCGCACTATGGTTTACCGCATTCACGACCATCCCGACCCGATGAAGTTGATTGCGCTCAGCCAATTTGTGCGTCCGCTCGGCTACCAGATGCAGGTCGACAGCCCCGGCAACGTGCGCAAATCCATCAACGAACTCCTTCGTCAGGTCAAGGGTACGCCCGAGGCCAACATGCTTGAAACGCTTACCGTGCGGACCATGGCCAAGGCGGTTTATGGAACGGCCAACGTGGGACACTACGGCCTGGCCTTTGACGACTATACCCATTTTACTTCTCCGATTCGCCGATACCCCGACATGCTGGTGCACCGACTTCTTCAGGACTGCCTCGACGGCAAACCGGCGCCCAAGGCCGAGGCCCTTGAGGAGCTCTGCCAGCACAGCTCGCTTAGGGAGCAAAATGCGGCCGACGCAGAACGATCGTCGGTGAAGTACATGCAGGCTGTCTACATGGAGCAGTTTGTAGGCGAATCCTTTGACGGAATTATTTCGGGTGTTACCGACTGGGGCGTCTTTGTCGAAGTTCCCGAAACGGCCTGTGAGGGGCTGGTGCGCTTGCGCGAGTTTCGAGACGACTACTACAGCGTTGATTCCGAGCGGCACTGCCTTGTAGGCGAACGAACCGGGCGAGAATACCGCCTTGGCGACCCGCTGCGCATCACCGTGAAGGAGGTTGACGTGGTGCGTAAAACCATTGATTTTTCGGTGGCTAATGAGCGCGGGTCTTCCTCGCGGTCGGAGCACTGGCGTGAATCCACTCGTCCCTCGGGGCGAAGCAGTACTCCATCTCGGGGCATGTACGACGATACCCGGCCCACGGAGGCTGGAAGCCGTTCCTCGAGTCCGCGCCCAACGGGATCAGGAGGCGGACGACCTGGTTTTGGCTCAGACCGCAAGCCCAACGGACCAGGAGCATCCAAGGGTTCTAGTTCTGGTCACCGCAAAGGACCCAACTCGACGGCGGCCAGGAAGAAGCGTCGCTAAAAAGGATTGGCTGCGGCCTGTTTTTTTGGCTTTAAAAACCTAGTTGCTTGCCAGTCTACAAGGCAAGCGCCAAAGCCTCCCGGGCTTTTACCACGTCGCGCGCAATTTGCGCTTTAAGTGCCTCGGGCGTTTCAAACGTCTGCTCCGCGCGGATAAAGTCGATAAAGCGCACCTCAACGGAGCGCCCGTATCCTTGAACCTCAAAATCCAAGAGGTGAACTTCTAAAACTGCCTCGGCAGTAGCGCCAAAACTTGGGCGCAGCCCATAATTTGCCACCCCAGCTAGGTTGCTCGGACCCTCTGCATCGCAAAAATCCAGTCGGACCGCATAAACACCATGGGCAGGCATGGCCTTGTCGGGGTGGATTCCGCCCACATTGGCGGTACGGTAACCGAGGTTGCGGCCGATTCCGCGCCCGGCAACGACTTCTCCCCGCAAGAAATGCGGCCGTCCCAGTGTACGCGCGGCGTCGCGCACGCGACCTTCGGCTACGGCTGCCCGAATTTTGGTTGAAGACAGGGCATCGCGGTCGCCCATTACGGCATCGACGCGATCAAGCCCAAAATCAAATACGCCAGCAAATTCCTGAAGCTGGGCAAAGTCTCCCTCGCGGTTGCGGCCAAAGCGGTGATCATAGCCCACGATCAAGTGCTTCATGCCCAGGCGACCGACTAGGTCGCGGCGCACAAAATCAAGCGCTGACGTTTGGGCAAAGTCCGCAGTGAAGGCCTGCTCCACCAGCGCGTCGAGCCCGAATGCGGCCAAAAGCTCAGCCCGTTCTGCTGGCAGTGTTAGGCGGGCAAGCTCAAAACCAGGATCAATGAGCCTGCGCGGGTGCGGCTCCAGGGTCAAAAGGACGGCCGTTCCGCCGAGTTCACGCGCTTTGGCCATGGCGCGGGCCACCAAAGCTTGATGACCCAAATGCACCCCATCAAAGGTGCCCAGAGTAACTACGGTGGGACTGCTTAGGCTGAAGTCCTTAAGATGTTGGTAAATTTGCACGGCGTTGGGTTCAGGGCAAAGATATTTACGAACTTCGCGGTATGACGCTCCCCGCTCTAAGCCAAGCTGCTGAGGCCTTTCGCCGGCATCCTTATCCTTTTGCAGCAACGGGCTTTATTGCATTATCCTTAAACGCTTTAGGCCTAATACACCCTGTTCTGGCTATGGTATCCAGCATTTTTTTGCTGCCCATGCTCTACGTGGGCCTTGGAACCCTTGCCGAGGCCGAGGCCGGACTTCACTTTACTCAGGCCCTGCGCCTTGCCTTGTCAGCTTGGCCCCGCATGGCTGCCCTGGGGGCAGTGATTCTTTTGTTGCTGCTTCTCGCTTCTGTGGTGCTTGGGGTCTCACTGTCTGCGCTTTATGGCGACGAGCTGCTCCCTATGGCAACGAAGTACCAAGACAAGCCCGAGGAATTTGCTCGAGCCCTTATCTCTATAGATTGGACGCAGTCTGCCTTTGGTCTTGCCGCCCTCGGACTTCTTGGCCTGGCCTTGACCAACCTACTTTGGATGGCCCCCATGGCTTTGGTTTACCGCAATCTAGGGGTATTTGCTGCGCTTAAATGGTCGCTGGTTTTAGGCCGAAGCCAGTTTGCCTTTTTGCTACCTGCCGCTCTTTTATGGTCGGTTTTATCGGTAATGAGCGCAACCCTATTTGGGCTCAGTATTATACTGTGGCCAATTACTGCTCTTTTTCACTTTTTTTGCTTTCGAGAATTAAACAAGCGAGCAGGCTAATCCCTACCTTTGCAGCCAAATTCTGAATCAAATTATTTTCACAGTACATGGCGAACTCTAATGGTAAAATTGCCCAGGTCATTGGCCCGGTTGTAGACGTCTACTTTGCGGATGCAAAGTCTCTTCCCAAAATCTACGATGCGCTTGTTGTAACTCGCCCCAACGGCCAGAAGGTCGTTCTTGAAACGCAGCAGCACATTGGCGAAGACACCGTTCGCACGGTTTCTATGGACTCTACCGACGGCTTCACCCGCGGTCAAGAAGTAGTTGCGACTGGCCTTCCTATTGCCATGCCAACGGGCGATCAAATCCGCGGTCGCGTGTTCAACGTGGTCGGCGCCGACATCGACGGTTTGGGCAAAATGGATATGAGCAACGGCGGAATTCCGATTCACCGCAGCGCCCCCAAGTTTGAAGACCTGTCGACCGCGACCGAGGTTCTTTTGACCGGAATTAAGGTTATTGACCTCATCGAGCCCTACGCTAAGGGAGGTAAAATTGGTTTGTTTGGCGGTGCCGGTGTTGGCAAGACCGTACTGATTCAAGAACTCATTAACAACATTGCCAAAGGGCACGGCGGACTTTCTGTTTTTGCCGGCGTAGGCGAGCGTACCCGCGAGGGCAATGACCTGCTGCGCGAAATGATCGAGGCGGGCATCATTCGCTACGGCGACGACTTCATTCACTCCATGGAGGGCGGATCATGGGATCTAAGCAAGGTCAATATGGAGGAGCTCAAGGAGTCGAAGGCCACCTTCGTCTTTGGTCAAATGAATGAGCCTCCGGGCGCCCGTGCTAGGGTTGCGCTCTCAGGGCTGACGCTGGCAGAATACTACCGCGACGGTGAAGGCACTGGGCAGGGTAAGGACATTCTGTTTTTTGTCGATAATATCTTTCGCTTTACGCAGGCTGGTTCTGAGGTTTCTGCCCTTTTGGGCCGGATGCCTTCGGCAGTAGGCTACCAACCAACACTGGCCACCGAAATGGGCTCAATGCAGGAGCGCATCACCTCGACCAAATCAGGGTCCATCACCTCGGTACAGGCCGTCTACGTTCCTGCCGACGATTTAACAGACCCCGCGCCGGCGACCACCTTTGCCCACCTTGATGCCACTACGGTTTTGTCGCGCAAGATTGCGGAATTGGGAATTTACCCTGCCGTGGATCCGCTTGACTCGACTTCGCGCATTTTGACGGCCGAAGTGGTTGGCGACGAGCACTACAACTGCGCCCAGCGGGTGAAGGAATTGCTACAGCGCTACAAAGAACTGCAAGACATCATCGCCATCCTTGGAATGGAGGAGCTCTCTGAAGACGACAAGCTCGTGGTTCACCGCGCCCGACGTGTTCAGCGCTTTTTGTCGCAACCCTTCCACGTGGCCGAGCAGTTCACGGGCATCCCAGGGGTCTTTGTTGAGCTCAAGGAGACCATTAAGGGCTTCACCATGATTATGGACGGCGAACTCGACCAGTACCCTGAGGCGGCCTTTAACTTAAAAGGTTCTATTGAAGAGGCCATTGCCGCGGGAGAAAAAATGCTTGCTGAGGCCTAATTAAGGAAGTTATGGCACTGCGCGTTGATATCATCTCTCCGGAACGGCAGCTCTACTCGGGTTCGGCGACTGCCGTGCAGCTCCCGGGCACCGAGGGGCTGTTTCAAATACTCACGGACCACGCCCCAATCATGGCCTCGCTCACTGCAGGCCAAGTTAAAATTGACGGCGCGTCGGGGAGCGAATTGGTATCCATCGCAGGCGGAGTGGTTGAGGTTTCTGGCAACACCGTCACGGTACTGGCCCTGTAGCTTCGCCTATCTTTTAAAGGAATCGCCTGGCCCACCCGCCGGGCGTTTTGGATTAAAGCCACTGCTAACTTAGCCAAATGTTCGGAGAGCCCCTAAATCCCATTTCTTGGTGGTGGTATGCCCTTGCCGTGTCGGGGCTGTGGGCAATAGGCCTTCTTTGGGTTCCCAACCAGCAGGGCAGGCGTCGGGCCCTTCGCTGGGGCGTTCAGCTTTGGGTTGAAGGCTGGCCCCTGGCATGGGGAAGCGCAATTACGCTAGCTTCTATGGGCTTGGCAGTCGGCTTGCTTTACTGGAGTTTTCAAATGGACCCGCTCCGGTCTGGGCTGGTCTTGGTACTCCCTTGGATCGTGCATAGCTTGGCGGGCATCGTCTGGAACGCACTGCGCAGCCACCAGGCCTACCATCAGTTTCGCATGGTGCTTGTACCTATTTTGCTACTCTTAGCAGTGCCTTTTGCCTGGTGGAGGGTGGCAGGACAGGATCCGGACCGAAGTTTAAGCCTTGCCGTCTTGGGCATTTCGTTTGCAGTCCTTTATTTAACCTCTTTAGCTAGAGCTGCTTATATTTATATAACATTGGGGCCAGGGCCTTTATACTTCAGAATCGCCTACCTTTGCGCCCTGGAAGCGATTCCATGGCTATGGATTTATCATTGGTTGAGCGCAAACGCAAAGTAAAAAGCATCTTGGTCTCCCAACCGGAGGCCCAAGTTGGCAATGTTCCCTACCTGCAGCTCGCAGAAAAGCATAAGATAAAACTCGACTTTCGCCCCTTCATTGAAGTTAAGGGCGTTTCTGCTGCGGACTTTCGCAAAGACAAGATCGCCATTATCGAATTCAAGTCGTTCATCTTCACAAGCCGCAACGCAATCGAAAACTTCTTTCGCATGTGCGAGGAGATGCGCGTGACGATAAATCCGAACTGGAAGTTCTTCTGCACCTCAGAGGCCGTTGCCTTCTACCTTCAAAAGTTCATCCCCTACCGCAAGCGAAAGATTTACCCGGCCAAGTCGAACATTAACGACCTGGTGCCTACGCTCAAAAAACAGCGCGGCGAGCATTTTTTAATGCCTACCTCTGACGTTCTCAATCCCGAAGTGCCTGCCGCCCTCGAGGCCGCCAACATCAAATGGACGCGTGCCGTAATGTTCCAAACCCTGGCCGCCAACCTCAGCGACCTTACGGAGGTGAAGTACGACATGCTGGTCTTCTTTAGCCCCGAGGGAATCAAGTCGCTCTTTAAAAATTTCCCCGGATTCGTGCAAGAAGGAACCCGCATCGCGGCCTTTGGCAGCACGACCCGTCAGGCGGCCCAAGAGCACAACCTCATCTTAGACATAATCGTGCCCTCGCCGAAATTTGCATCGATGGCTCAGGCGCTAGAGGCCTACGTCGACGAAGCCAACAAGGGCAAGTAATGGCTGACTTGCGCTTCCCCCGCGAGGAGCGCCTTAAGTCGCGATCGTCCATTGCACTCCTATTTAGCCGGACCTCCCAAGGCGCAGCCCATGAAGGCTTGAGGCTCGTCTGGACCGCATCGCCCGAACCCTTGGTTCGAGGAGTTCAGGTGCTCGTGGCTGCCCCAAAAAAACAATTCAAGCAAGCAACCGTCCGCAACCGCGTCAAGCGCCTGCTGCGCGAATCCTGGAGGCTGGAACGGGGCGAGCTTCACTTGCAGTGGCTTGAAGCCGGTACGCCCAAGATCATTGGCTTGATCTACACCGGCGCAGCCAATCCGACCCTAATCGCATTGCGTGCTAGCCTTCGCGGTCTTTTGGATAAGGCCAAGTGGTAAAGGCCTCTTAGGTTCGACGGCCCGGAACTTTGCCCATGCCACGAGGCAGGCTATGGTAGATGGCCGAAGCGACTAGGACTATGCCCATAGCCCTCTCGAGCATGGACTCGGTGAGCAAAAGCAAAACTACCGTGATGGCAAGAGCCTGGGTCCCCCGGTTCCAAGACAATTTAGTGACGCAGTAGGCAAGACCGATTAGCCAAATGCCCATACCCACAAGGCCAATACCTGCCCAAAGCTGAAGAACCTGATTGTGCACATTGAGCTGCCGCTTGATTCCAAAACGGTAGTTCCAATCGCGGTAAACAAGGTCGAGCTCGGGCTGCACCCGGTCGACCCCATAACCAAGCAGGGGTTGCTGCTCAATGAGTCTCCAGGCAGCCTTGGCCTGAACCACGCGGCTGTCCACCGACCCAGTGGCCCAGTAGGGGTCCGCATTCAAGAATTTACCCAAGCCGCGTTCCGAGGGAAGAACCACTAAAAACAAGGCGATTAGGGCGCATGCCGTCAGTACTTTGGGAAGCACTGCGCGCAGCGTGGTCCGCCCCAAATACCACCAGAGGGCTCCAACGGACACTGCGGCTATGCCCATTCGGCTGCCTGCAAGGAGCACTGCAAGGGCAAAAAGGAGCAGCATAACCCTGCGCAGAGCCGGCGGAAACCAAGTGTCAGCAGATAGCGCGGCCGCAGCAAGACCCAGGTAGAGCGTGAGGTAGATGTGCTGGTGGGCGAATTCCGCAAAATTCCGGTAAAGGAAGGGGCTAAGGCTCTCTGCCTTTATGGACTGAAGCACTCCGTTGCCCAAAAGGCCAAGGCAGAGCACAATCCCGCCCACTATGAGGCCACCGCTCCATGCGCGTTGCTGCCGGCGCATTGCCAAGGGAACATATATCAGGGGAGACCAGCGCAGCAGGGTTTCAAAGGATGGAGCGGAAGTCCAGAGCGCACTGGCTGCAATGGCGGCAAATCCGGACCACAAGGCCAGATCCACGGGTATGGCGCGCCATCTTCCTCGTGCGGAGGCCAGCGAGAGCAATGCTGCAGCCGCAAAGGCGATTCCGCTGCCGAGGTCCCACCAGGGCATGAGAATCACTGCAGCGCGCACCAGGTAGGCAGTGATTAGGCGTTCCACAGGAGCCAAGGTAGCCTAAAGACCGTTTGCGGCCAAGCGGGGCAAACGGGGCGAAAGACCGGTAAGTACCTCATAACTAATGGTTCCGCATGATTTAGCGAAATCCTCGAGCAGAATGTGCCTGCCCAGTAGTTCCACCCTATCGCCTACTCTTAGGCCCGTATTCGTGGCGTCGACCATGAGCATATCCATGCATACCCTGCCCACAATGGGCATAAAATGGCCCTTCGCGTAGGCCTGACCTCGGCCGTTGCTCAATGCCCGCGGAATTCCGTCTGCGTAGCCAATCGGGAGGGTGGCAATAAGGCGTTCGTGGGGGGCGGAGTCGGTGCTGCCGTAGCTAATACCCTCGCCAGCAGGGACTTTGCGAAGCTGACTAAGGGTTGTTGTCACCTGAACCACCGGCTGAAGCTGTTTTGCGTCGCTCGCGACGGGAGAGGCACCCATTAAGCCGATTCCGAGGCGGACCATGTCTCCGGCAGCCCAAGGATGGCGAGCTACCGCTGGGGTGTTGGCCATGTGGCGCCAAACTTTGATCTGAAGTTCGCCCTCAAGGTCGTCGGCAAAGCGGCTGAATGCGTCCCACTGTGCGCGGCTAAAGTCATCCTGCTGAGGGTCTTCTGCGGCCGCAAAATGGCTGAGCACCGAAGCCACTCTTACTCCAGGAAGCCTTCCCAGGGCCTGAGCGACAGCCCGGCCTTCGTGGGGCTCAAAACCGAGGCGGTGCATGCCGCTGTCTACCTTAATGTGTACTAAAACATCGCCCAGTGCCTCGGGATATCGGCCGTAGGCATCGGCAAATGCCGCCAGACGTTCCCAGCTAAAAAGCTCCGGCTCCAGGCGGTAGCGAAGCATCAATTCAAAAGAGGGATCTCCGGGATTCAGAACCATTATGGGGCTTCGAATTCCCGCTTCACGCAGTTCACGCCCCTCTTCGGGGTAGGCAACACCTAAATAATGTACTCGATGGCGTTCCAATGCCCGCGCGAGAACTACTGCGCCCAGACCGTAGGCATTGGCCTTGATCATAGCCATAACTCGGGTTTGGGCCGGCAGCAGGGAGCGATAGTGCCGCAGATTTGCCTCCAGGGCCTCAAGGTCAATCTCCACGAGGCTGTCGTGCTGGCGGGCCAAACGGGCCTCTAGAGCCGCTTCTACGCCATGGCCCTTAAGCAGAACTGCTCCCGACTGGGCTATTCCTGGTACGGAATCCTGCGGATTAGCCAGGTTAACTTGCATCATGGGGTAGCGCTTGGCCCAGCCTTCTATTGCGGACTTCCATCGGCCAAAGTCCGCATCAAAAATCATCGCGGTTTTGGTTTCACTGTCTTCTTGGGCCAAGAGCCCGAGGGCTTCTTCTACCGAGGCCTCGTCGAGGGCATAGCGATCGATTAAAAGGCTGCCACCCCAGCGGGCAGGCCTGCGCTCCAGCCTAAGGGGTCCGCAAGGGCGGGTTTCAAAATTGCTCGGAACCTTGCCCAGCATATAGCAGGCCGTCAGGGCCAGAAAGGCATTGGAGCGTTCCGCCTGGGAATCCTGGGCTTGGGCAAAGCGCTGGCCGTCGGGGCCGATCCAAAAAACCCCTTCGGAGCGCAGGGGGCTTTGCATGCCTTCATGGCCCTTGTCTTCGGGCACTACCAA
>NSIH01000025.1 GCA_002737315.1 Flavobacteriales bacterium | reverse complement strand
TGCGCTCCAGAACCACAATTGGCGCGGACTTTTTAAGGGCAAAAAAACTTTGCTGCAGCCAAATGCGACCGATGGATCGCGACTCATCTTCGATCCAAATGCGCGGAATTCCCTCGAGTTCTGCCAATTTTAGGGCTGCATTGTTCTCAAACTGCTCGCTGCTGGGCTGAGGAAGCTCTCCAATTTGCCCAAAGGCCGAGCCCTTATGGCTGGCCAAACCCTCGAGGTCGAGCACGGCAGCGCCTTGTGCCATCATGGCCCTAAGTACCTCGGTCTTGCCCGTACCAGTTTGCCCTGCCAGCACCACATAGGGCCTAGGGCTTGCCCATGACTCCAGCACCCCATGCCGGTATGATTTATAGCCCCCGGACCATTGCAGAACCTCATAGCCTGCCGTGCGCAGCAACCACGAAACGGATCCGCTTCGCTGCCCGCCTCGCCAGCAGTAAACCTCCACAGGGCTCTGGTCGCGTTTGGCGATGGCATCGACTTGGGCCACAAGGTCTGCCATGCGCAGGCCGGCGTACTTTAAACCCAGCCGCAGTGCCTTGGCCTCTGATTTTTGCTTGTAGACGGTGCCGATTTCAGCGCGTTCCTCGTCGCTAAACAAGGGAACAGAAACGGCGCTGGGCACGTGGCCGCTGGCATACTCCGAAGGGCTTCTAACATCAAAAATGGGCATGGAGCGAAGGTACGATGCGCCCTACCTTTAGCCTGTGCGAACGCTAGTACTGCTCGGAATATTGGTTTTTGTTGCCTCTTGTGGGGTGCCTAAGGAAGCCTATGAGGCTCAGGTCGTGCAGGCCAATCGCTTGCGCAGCGACAGCCTACTTGCGGACCAACGTCTCCATGCCGTGAGGGATAGCCTGTCAACCTTAGACTCTTGGGCTGGGCAGTCGGAGCAGGCACTGATTGAACTCGCGCTGGAACTGGAACTAAGGACCCAGGAGCTTGCTGCCATGCAAGTCCGCGCCGATTCGCTGCAGGAGCGCGTGCTTAAGAATGCCAGCCAGCGAGACGTTTGGCGTTTAGAGCGTTTGGCCTCGGAACGCGCCATGCTCAAGGCAAACCGCAAAAGTGATTCGCTTCAAGAGGTGGTGCTTCAGCTGCAGTCGGCCAAGAAGCGCCGCTAGTCTTCTTCGATAAAGTCCAGGTCGCGACCAAAGGTTTCGCGCAGTCCAGCTGCCGCCCAGAGGGTTATGGCAAAGACAATGAGGGCCGTTAAAATTCCGCCCTGCAGGTAGCCGGTTTGGGCGGTAAGCCACAGAAATAGTGCGGATATGGCGGTGAGCGAACCCCTAATCATGTTGGGGATGGTGGTCGCTGCGGTGGCTCGAAGGTTGGTGCCAAAACTTTCGGCGCCGATGGTGACAAAAAGGGCCCAAAAACCGGTCCCGAAGCCCATGATTCCGCAGCCCCAATAGAGTTCGGTGGCGGTAGATGCCGTGAAGAACCGGAGCATGCCCAGTGCGGTAATTGCATAAAACACATAGAGCGCCTTTTTGCGCGACCGAAGGAGCTGGCTCAGGAGTCCGCTTGCGAGGTCTCCGGCAGCAATAGCCGCATAGGCATAGAGGATTCCGCGCCCCGGGTCAACCGCCTCAGTGATGCCCTGATTCACGGCGAATTCTTTGCAAAAGCTCACCAGTATGCCGATCACAAACCAGGTTGGCAGGCCAATGAGTACATTGCGCAGGTAGCGCATGGCTCGCTCTCGTTTGCGAAACAGCTGAAAGAAGTTGCCCCGGGTGACGCTGGTTCTCGCAACCGTTTGGTGAAACAATGCGGAATCCAATACCCGGAGCCTCAGCAGGAGCAGGCTAATGCCCATTACCCCGCCGATAAAGTAGGCGGCACGCCAGTCCACGGCTTGAGCCACAAAAAAGGCAGCTACGGCTCCGAGAAGACCAATGCCCGCGACCATGGAGGTGCCAATGCCCCGTTTGGCCGCAGGCAAAAGCTCGCTGACCAGGGTTATTCCTGCACCGAGTTCTCCAGCGAGGCCTATTCCGGCTATAAAGCGCACGATGGCATACTGAAGTTCGTTCTGCACGAGTCCGTTGGCAAAATTGCTGAGGGAATAAAGGAGGATTGACATAAATAGAACCCTCGTGCGGCCCAGTCGGTCGCCCAGGACGCCCCAAAGAATTCCTCCGAGCATTAGGCCGAGCATTTGTACGTTTATAATGATGAGTCCGCTGTCAAAAGAATTCGCGACGCCCAGCTCTTGGAGCGAGGGTACCCGAACGATACTGAAGAGAAGCAGGTCGTAGATGTCTACAAAGTAGCCAAGCGCGGCGACCCAGACTGCAGCGCTGGTAAAAATTCGAGCGTCTTTAGGCACTTAAACCAGGCGTTTTAGCAATCGAAGTTGGTGGCTATGCCTGTTTAAGTCGGAATTATAAATGCCGCTCGGGTCTAGGGTATCGACGCGTACCGACCCGCTGGCGTGCAGGATTCGGTGGTCGTTGAGCACGATTCCCACATGGGTAATACGACCCTCTTCGTTGTCAAAAAACGCTAGGTCACCTTCGAGCGATTCCTCGAGAAAGTTGACCAGGCTGCCCTGGTTTGCCTGTTGGCTTGCGTCTCGAAGTAGATTGATGCCGGCCATTCTGAAGGCAACCTGAGTGAGGCCACTGCAGTCGATGCCAAAGGCACTGCGCCCGCCCCAGAGGTAGGCTGAGTTTAAAAAGCTAAAGGCGTAGCGCACCGCAGAGGCTCCAGTGGCACTTTGGTCCGCAATGGCTCCGTGAAAAGAGAAGGTTTCACCAGCAAGCTCGAGGTTGCCGTCTTTTAGAAAGGGCAGAAAGGAACCCGCCACTAGGCTGCGGCTCTTTAAGGGCTGCAAATGGTCAATTAAATCTACGGTACTTGCGACCACGGCCTGCGGTCGATCTACCTGATTTCGGTAGGATTCTCGGCTTATTTCAGCCACCTGGGCCTGAAGTACCCAACCCTCAAAGCCGTCGTGCCCGAGGCGAATTTGCGTCCACTCCTGTTCCTGGCATACTACTTCAAATACTTCACCAAAGAGGCCTTGGTTGACCATCTCGCTGCGGTGTGAGGGTTCGCGCCGCATGGGGCTTAGGTTGAACGGGAAGGTGCCGTGCATGGTCAGAAAGGTACGAATGTTCCTTCGCTCGGGGGATTTTTCTGGATTCTGAGCGGCACCAAAGCAGGGGTCCTGCCTTCGGTCAAAGTCCGCAGCGCAGAAGACTCGCTTTGGCAGGGCTTGGCCAAACTAAATGGGAATGGAGAACCCGGGTTCGACCGAAACATCAATGGGGTTGTTGCTGATCGGATGCGCAAACTGAATGCGCTGGGCGCAGAGGTCGATTCCGGCGTCGGTATTGGGACGTTTGGCTCCGTACTTAAGGTCGCCCTTGATGGGGTGGCCTATGGCCTGCATCTGGCAGCGAATTTGGTGGTGCCGTCCGGTTTCGAGGTCTACCTCGAGTCGGCTGTACCGGTCTCCTGCGGCGATAAGGCTGTAGTTCAGTACGGCCAACTGGGCGTCTTTGCGGGTTGAAACAAAGGATTTCTTTTTGACGGTATCCCTCCAAAGCTTGTGTTCCAGACGGCCTGAGGACTCTGCGGGGTGCCCCTCGACAATGCACTGGTAGGTCTTTTTGATGCCGCGGTCTGCAAAAAGGGCATTCATGCGCGCCAGGGATTTTGAGGTTTTGCAGAGTACCACAATGCCGCTGGTTGGGCGGTCAAGCCGATGGGGGAGGCCGATGAAGGCCTTGCCGGGCTTATTAAATCGACGCGCCACGTCGGCTGCAGCCCAGTGCAGCAGGGTCGGGTCGCCGGTCTCGTCTCCTTGAACCAGAAGTCCGGCGGGTTTAAAAACGATGAGGAGGTGGTTGTCCTCCCAAAGCACGCGGGGTTCTTGCATCAGTAGCGTTCCTGGTCGTTGGGGAATTTTTGGTCGCGCACGTCGCTGACGTACTGCCGTATCGCCTCGGGAATCAGTTCGCCGAGCTGGGCGTAGCGCCGCAAAAAGCGCGGATTAAATTCCGTATTCATTCCCAGCATGTCGTGCAGCACGAGGACCTGGCCGTCGACATCGCCCCCTGCGCCAATACCGATGGTGGGAATTCTCAGCGAGGCCGTGACTTTTGCGGCTAAAGCAGCTGGAATTTTCTCTAAAACTAAGGCAAAGCAACCGGCCTCTTGAAGCGCAAGGGCGTCCTCTAAAAGCTTTGAGGCCTCTGAATTTTCCTTAGCACGAACTGCGTAGGTTCCAAACTGATAGATGCTCTGGGGGGTGAGTCCGAGGTGACCCATAACCGGAATGCCCGACTGCACGATGCGCGCCACGGTACTGGCAACTTCAATGCCGCCCTCGAGCTTGACGGCGTGGCCGCCCGACTCCTTCATGATGCGAATGGAGGAATTCAAGGCTTCTTTGGGATTGCCTTGGTAGCTTCCAAAGGGTAAATCCACTACCACAAGGGCGCGATTTACTCCGCGAACCACACTGGATGCGTGGTAAATCATTTGGTCGAGGGTAATGGGAAGGGTAGTCTCGTGGCCGGCCATCACGTTGCTTGCGGAGTCGCCCACAAGAATCACGTCTACTCCGGCGGAGTCTACCAGGCGGGCAAAGGTGAAATCGTAGGCTGTGAGCATTGAAATGCGCACTCCCGAGTGCTTGAGTTCCGCCAGGGAGAGGGTGGTAACCTTCTTAAAGGCCTCGGGGCCAGACTTTTTTTGGGTTGACATAAGACAAAGGTAGTCGAGTGCCTGACAATGCTATCTTTGGGCTCGATGATTCGGACCTACCTAATTCCTGCTTTTACCGCCTTCGCTGCCTTTGCACTCGCCTCTTGCGACAACACCCTCGACGTCACCGCCGACTTTGAGCGGATTCCGGTGGTTTATGGAATAGTGAATCCCAAAAGCGACACGCAGTACGTGCGGGTTGGCCGCAGCTACCTCGGTGCGGACGGGCCGGTGGGAGGTATGAATCATCCTGATTCGCTCTACTACCCAAACCTTGTGGTGGAGCTTCGTGCTACAGGCCCTGCTGGAGCGGAGATTTTTAAGCAGTTGTATGCCGAAACCACCGACATTCCTAAAGACTCCGGCCTGTTCACCAGCGTCGGTCATCGGGTTTACCGACTGGTGCTCCCCGGTTTTTCTCAGAATCCCAACCGCACGGACTATACCTACGAAATCACCCTTCGCGAATCCCCGGGCAGTGCCATTTTTGCACGGTCAAGCACTCCCTGCGTAGACAGCATTCGCTTAAAGCAGCCCAGCTATTTTGGGCTTCAGAAGTTGTCTATCGCCTCCAAAAACGGATACCTTATTCAGTGGAACCAAACTAAAAACGCTCGTATTTATCAGGGTTATGTCGACTTTCGCTACATGGAGATGGCCTACGGAAGCATACAGGATTCCGTTCAAAGGGTGATACGATTCCGCTTGCCCTACATCACCGGAGGCAGTCTGGTTGGAGGCACCTCCATAGTGTCGACCACCTTAGACTACCGTGGTTTCTATAATTTTTTACGTGCGTCGATACCGGCCGCACCGCTAGGGACGATTCGATGGTTTCGCGGAATGGATCTCTACCTAAGTGCCGGTAGCGATGCCTTGGCAACCTACATTTCGGTTTCGCAGCCCTCGAACAGCATCAACCAAGATCCTCCCTTTTTTACCAACATTACGGACGGAGCCGGGATTTTTGCTAGCAAGACTAATATTTTTAAGCCCTACCTAGGCTTATCAAATACTTCGCTTGACAGTTTGGGTAACAGCAATCTGACTTGTGCCCTTCAGTTTGGTCGTGCTTCGGCTGGCGATACCTGCGCCTGCGGTCCGCAGCGCACCTGGGACCGCTGCTTCTAGTCCCTCTGAATCCTTTCTGGCTAAGAATTCCGCGTCAAAAAGGCGGTGAAGCCCTATAGTCGCTGACATTCTGTCTGATTTTGTCATAAAAAAGACCCTAGGAATGGCCTGGTACAGTGCTTGTTTTTAACCCGGGAAATAAATCCAAAGAACAATACATCATGGGTAAAATTATCGGAATCGACTTAGGTACAACCAACTCCTGCGTCGCAGTTATGGAAGGCAACGAAGCTGTTGTTATTCCCAATTCAGAAGGCAAGCGCACCACCCCTTCGGTGGTCGGATTCGTCGACGGCGGAGAGCGCAAGGTGGGTGATCCGGCGAAGCGCCAAGCCATTACCAATCCCAAGAAAACGATCGCCTCTATTAAGCGCTTTATGGGCGAGACCTATGCAAACTGCGAGAAAGAGATCGTTCGCGTGCCCTACCAGGTGGTTAAAGGAGACAACAATACTCCGCGCGTTCAGATCGATGACCGCGCCTATACTCCGCAGGAGATTTCTGCGATGATTCTTCAGAAGATGAAGAAGACCGCCGAAGACTACCTCGGTACTACGGTAGACGAGGCCGTTATTACGGTTCCAGCCTACTTTAACGATGCGCAGCGCCAGGCTACCAAAGAAGCGGGTGAAATCGCTGGTCTAAAGGTTCGCCGCATAATCAACGAGCCCACGGCTGCCGCCTTGGCCTACGGCATCGACAAAATGAACCGCGACATGAAAATTGTCGTATTTGACTGCGGTGGCGGAACCCACGACGTTTCGGTTCTGGAGTTGGGCGACGGAGTTTTTGAGGTAAAGTCTACCGACGGCGATACCCACCTAGGTGGCGATGACTTTGACGACCGCATCATCAACTGGCTTGCTGACGAGTTTAAGGCTACGGAATCCATTGACTTGCGCAAGGACGCTATGGCCCTTCAGCGCCTGAAGGAAGCTGCCGAAAAGGCTAAAATCGAGCTTTCTAGCACGACTTCTACCGAAATCAATCTGCCCTACATCACGGCTACCGACAGCGGACCCAAGCACATTGTGCGCAACCTTAGCCGTTCGGAGTTTGAGCGCCTTGTGGCGGATTTGGTCAAGCGCACCATTGACCCCTGCAAAAATGCACTCAAGAATGCTGGACTGAGTACCAGCGACATTGACGAGGTCATCATGGTTGGGGGGTCTACTAGGATTCCAGCGATTCAGGACGCGGTTAAAAAATTCTTTGGTAAGGAGCCCAACAAGGGCGTGAACCCCGACGAAGTAGTTGCCATTGGTGCGGCCATTCAGGGTGGAGTTCTTGCCGGAGACGTTAAGGACGTGCTTCTGCTCGACGTAACTCCGCTCTCACTGGGTATTGAGACGATGGGTAGCGTGATGACGCGACTGATTGAGTCCAACACCACCATTCCAACCAAGAAGTCTGAAGTGTTTAGCACGGCAAGCGACAACCAGCCCAGTGTGGAGATCCACATTCTTCAGGGTGAGCGCCCCATGGCCAAAGACAACAAGACCATCGGACGTTTTCACCTTGACGGCCTCCCGCCTTCTCCCCGCGGCGTCCCGCAGGTGGAGGTAACTTTTGACATCGATGCCAACGGAATTTTGCACGTCAGTGCCAAAGACAAGGCGACGGGCAAAGAGCAGAAAATCCGAATCGAGGCGTCGAGCGGCCTGAGTAAGGAAGAAATCGAGGCCATGAAGAAGGAGGCTGAGGCCAATGCCGATACCGACCGTGTCGCCAAAGAGCGTGCGGATAAGCTCAACGCAGCAGACCAAATGATTTTTCAGACCGAGAAGCAGCTCAGCGAGTTCGGCGAAAAGCTTGGCGACAAGAAGTCTGCCATTGAGGAGTCGCTTGACAACCTAAAGAAGGCTCATTTAAGCCAAGAAATCAGCGCTATTGATGCCGCGATGGAGCAAATTAACGAAGCGTGGAAAAACGCTTCTGAAGAGATGTACAAGGCGCAGCAAGACGGTGGTGATGCGGGCACAGGGAACGGTGCCGCTGCGGGCAAGGCCGATGACGACGTGACCGACGTTGACTTCGAAGAGGTTAAGTAGTCAAGATCAGGACGCAAAAAAATAGGGCTGCCCTTTGGGGCGGCCCTTTTTAGTTTAATCTTCTTTGGTTTGCTTTTAGTTCGCCAGACAGCTGGCCTACTTGGCCCTAAACGCCCCGTACTTAAGGATGCAGTAGATGGCGCGAACCCCATCCTTCCAGCCAATTTTTTTGCCTTCTTCGAAGGTTCGACCGTAGTAGCTGATTCCGACCTCATAAATTCGAACCTTGGGAACCCTGGCGATTTTTGCCGTGACTTCGGGCTCAAATCCAAAGCGATTCTCGCGCAAATTCAAATTTTGGATCAGGTCGCGCCTAAAAAGCTTGTAGCAGGTTTCCATGTCGGTCAGATTCAAGTTGGTGAACATGTTCGACAAAAAAGTCAAAAACGCATTACCAATGGAATGCCAAAAAAATAGGATTCGGTGGGCATTACCTCCCATGAATCGCGAGCCGTATACCACGTCGGCGTGGCCGTTGATGATGGGCTTCAGGAGGGTCACGTACTCGCTGGGGTCGTATTCTAGGTCCGCGTCTTGAATGATTACATAGTCCCCGGTAGCCAAGGCGATTCCGGTGTGCAGTGCAGCACCCTTGCCCTTGTTGACTTCATGCTTGCGGTAGGTCAGGGGCAATGAGGGGTTGGCTGCGGCGTAGCCGACAATGGCCTCTTGGGTAGCGTCCTTGCTGCAGTCGTTGACTACTATCAATTCCTTAGTCCATCCTTCGGGCAGGGCACAGTCGCGGACTTTATCCAGAATTAGATGAATGGTGGCGGCTTCGTTGTAGGCCGGAATAACGATGCTGAGTACTGGCATAGGGCGCAAAAGTACGTACTAAGGCGTACCTTCATTTCATGCCTTTGATTATCGACTATGGATTAGACCTGGTGCAGACCAGTAGCGGACCCAATGGCGATAACTGCCCAGAATTAAAAGGATCAGAATTCGTCCGCTGGATTTCAATTGCACAGCCAATTAAACCAAGTTTACTGCGTGCATGGGTTGCTGACTGGGGTTTTCATCCTCACGTTGCTATGGATCTGCTCGATGTGGACGCCCGAGCAAATTTTGAGGAATACCCTAACGAGATTTACCTTGATATGCATGCACTTAAATTGGATCATCTCGACCAATGCGAGTTCAGTCAATTAGGATTGGTCCTGCACCAAAACGGAGTTATATCTCTCCAATTCGGAGAAATTTTTGAAGAGGTATCAAGCCGTATCGAAAGTAACCTCGGATTGATTCGGTCTAAAGGACCAGACTATTTGTTCATTCGCCTTGTCGATGCAGCATTAAAGCCTTATAACCAGTACTTTGAACACCTTGAGGACTTACTTAGGGAGCTGGAATTAGAATTAGTGCATCGCCCCAGTCAGCGTGTGGTAGTAAGAATTTTAAATATTAAGAAGCAACTGGGTCAGGTGCGCCGTCGCTTGACCCCTTTGCGAGAAGCCATGGGTTCTTTAGAGGCGTCGACCCACCCACTAATTAAAGGTGAAAATCGTCCCTACCTGCGGGACGTTCGGGGTAAAATACAGGCACTTTACGAGCGCTCGGATTCCCAACGTAGTCTTTTGGATTCTCTTGAAAATCTTTATTTGTCCTCAGTGGGTCAGAGAACCAATGAGGTGGTGCGAACCTTGACCGTTTTTTCAGCGATTTTCATGCCGCTTACCTTCATTGTTGGGCTTTATGGCATGAACTTTAAATCGATGCCCGAATTGAATTGGGTTTGGGGCTACCCGATGGTTCTGATTCTGATGGCCCTTGTGGCTGCATCTATGGTTTTATGGATGCGTCAGAAGAAATTTTGGTAATCTTCCATCCCGTCAGGGCGAGCAGCATGCTGATGAGCGGGCTGGTCCAATTAAAAATAGCGTACATAAAATAGTCTCCGGTGGCAACGCCCAAGACGCTGCTTTGGTAGGCACCACAGGTATTCCAGGGCACGAGGGCAGAGGTAACGGTGCCCGAGTCCTCCAAGGCACGAGAAAGGTTCTCGGGCTTGAGCCCCTGATCTTCATAGGCTTTTTTGAACATCCTTCCAGGTACCACAATGGCCAAGTATTGGTCCGAGGCGGTCAAGTTGAGAATTCCGCAGGAGGCAAGAGTTGCTCCAATGAGGCCTGCAGTGCCGCGTGCAAATCGCAGAAGAGCCTGGGTCAGGGTACTTAAAAAGCCAGCAGCGTCCATGATTCCGCCAAAGGTCAGGGCGCAAAGAATCAACCAAACGGTGCCCAGCATGCCCGACATCCCTTTGCCTTTGAGCAGCTCCGAGAGTACGGGATGGTCAATGGCAATTTGACTGGAGCCGTAGAGGGCTTGCATGCTGCCTTCATACCAGGCCGAGGGCCCGTTGTGTCCTGCTATTTCTGCAATAATTTGAGGCTGTACTAAGTTGGCCGCTAAGACTCCGGCGAGCGTTCCAAGCCCCATCGCGGCAAGGGCGTCAACCTTGAGCACAATTAGGGCAATGCTTGCCAGTGGTACCAACATTAGCCATGGGCTTATGGTGAATTTCGCATTGAGTAATTCGGTAATTTGGGCAACTTGACTGAGGTCTCCGACCTCGTTGGCTGACAGCCCTTTAATACCAAAAACCAAAAAAGCAATCAGAATTGCAGGCCCCGAGGTCCAAATCATGTGGCGAATATGGTCCGTCAACTCCGCGCCAGCCATGGTAGCCGCAATGTTGGTAGTGTCACTAACGGGGGACATTTTGTCGCCAAAGTAGGCTCCAGAAACCACGGCTCCAGCAATCCATCCCGCAGGCACACCAAGACTTTGACCAATGCCCATGAGCGCAATTCCAATCGTTGCCGAGGTAGACCATGACGAGCCAGTTGCCAGGCTAACCAAGGAACATAAAACAGCCGCCGATACCAAAAACGTCTTTGGGCTTAGAATTTTAAGCCCAAAAACGATTAGGGTGGGTATGATGCCGCTGACCATCCATGCCCCAGCCAAGGCACCCACCATTAGCAGTATTAAAATGGCCTTGCTCGAGTCAGATATAGTCGTCTCAATACCCTTCCAAAGAAGCTTTTTACGATTTTTAGGCGTCAAAAGAGCTGCGATTCCGGCCGAAGCCAATAGAATGAGTTGGTTGCTGCCTTCAAGGCTCCGGTCCCCGTACAACTGAACGTTGACTACTAGGGCGACGATCAAAAAAATAAGGGGGCTAAGGGCGCGTATCACAGCCCGCAATATCGTTCATAATATCGACTTATGCGTGCTCCAGCCAGGGCTCTAAGGCTTCTACTACCGCGTCGAGCGGGAGGCCTTTCACGTTGTCAAAAGTTCCCACAATGCGGTCTATGGCGAGGTGGCCAAACCATTCTTGGGCACCGTAGGCACCGGCCTTATCGAGGGGCTTAAAGTGCTCCACGTAGTACCGTATAAATCCTTCGTCCACCGGTTTAAACGTCACTAAGGCCGTGGACTCTGCGCTCGACCAAGTTACTCCGTCAGTAGCCCACAGGGCCGTGATTACCTTGTGCGTCTGACCGCTAAGTTCAAGCAGCATCTCCACGGCATGCTCCAAGTTCTGGGGCTTTCCAAAGCGCCTCCCTTGGAACCAAACCTCGGTATCGGCAGTGAGTAGCACCTCGGCTGGCTTGAGGCTAGGCAGCAGGGCTTCTGCTTTTTGATGGGCCACATGGCGCACTGTTTCGCGGTCGCTAAGGCCTTCGGGAGCGGACTCGTCTGAATCGCTCGTCCGCACGACAAAGGGAATGCCTAGCACTCCAAGGAGTTCGCTCCGGCGAGGAGAGGCACTGCCCAAAACCAGCGAGCCCTTTAAAACGTAGGGTAGGCGCTTCACCAGTTTCGGAATTCCGGGAGGTTCCACTTGCCCTGAACGCGCATGACCTGCTCCAATACTTCGCGGACGCAGCCTTTGCCGCCGTCTATGGGCGATACGTAGTCCACTAGGGCGCGAATCTCAGGGGCCGCGTCGTGCGGGCAGCAGGAAAGTCCGGCGCGCAGAAGCACTTCGGTATCCGGAAGGTCGTCGCCCATATAGAGCACCTCCTCGTCGCGCAGGTCGTAGCGAGCAAGCCATTCTTCGTAGGCCTCAATTTTGTGGCGGGCAGCGAGCCAAACATCCTGAATTCCAAGGGCCTTTAGGCTGTCTTTGACGGTTTCGGACTTACCTCCGGTGATGGCGGCGACGAGGTAGCCCTGCCTCACCGCTACCTGCACGGCATAGCCGTCGCGGCTGTGAAACGAGCGTATGGGGTCTTGGTTGGGCAAGAGCTGCACGATTCCGGTGGTAAATACCCCATCGACGTCAAAGGCCATGGCCTTAATTTGATGCAGTTTTGTTTTGTAGTTCATGGTAAAGTGCCTTGAATAGACTGGCTTAAGGCTTGATAAATGGACCTCAACTCCTTGGGGAGCAGATCCATGTGCCGGTCTAATGTAATTTGGTCCGCGCGGCTGGCAGGCCCAGTTTGCAGGGATTTCGCGTCGCCTGCTGCAGCTGCATCTATTGTGGTGCGGACCATAGCCTGGTAGGACTGGGGGTCGAGTCCCGCCTGAGCGCAGTAGGACTGGAGCAGGGCAATAACATGGTTGCTAAAGTTGTTGGCAAACACCGCTCCTAGGTGGTATTGAGCGCGTTTTGCGGAGTCCGTCCATGCGGCTGGTGGGCAACCAAGGGATGCGACTAGGGCCTCAATTGCTGTCTTGGCAGCGGAGTCACTGGCCTCGGCAAAAATGGGTACCTCAGCCCAGTTAGGACTCGTTTGAAACGAAACCATCGGGTAAAACACCCCGCAAGATCCCGGTCCTAATTCATGGAGGGATACGCTCCCGGCGCAGTGCAGCCTAACCCCTTGACCCCCCTCGAGCTTCTTAGAAATCCCTGCAATCGCGGCATCGGGCACCGCAAGCAGAACAGTGTCCTCTGGAGTTAAACTGCTTATGCCCCTAAATTCACGCCCCGAATGCAATTGGGCGCCAGGCAAAGACTGGGCAAGCGCTAAGCCTACACGGCCTCGGCCTACCAGATGAATCATGGCTTAGGGGCCGGTTTGGGTCCGGCAATTCGTTTGGCAACGGCCAAAGCGGTGCCGATGGCCATGAGCACGACACCCAGCCAGAGCACATTGATGTAGGGGAAGATAAACGCTTGAAGAAGAATGAACTCCTGCTCCTCGGGCGCCTTGCGCCAAAACTTCATTTTGAATCGCCCGGGCTCGTCAGAAACCCCATCAAACCGCACCTTAACTCCGAGATTCACGAATTCCGCTTCTCCTGGTGAGGCTTCGTTGCCTCGCACTGCGTAGGGCACTTCGATGGTTTCTTTGCGGCCGTCCATGTGCTTGAGCGTGAGTTTTGCCGCCATGTCAAGGGTGGCAAGGTCGCCCGTTTCTTCGATCATTTGAGCGCTTTTAACGATGATGCTGTCGCAACGCATCATGTACTCTTCAAATACAAATACTTCTTCCCCGCGGCCCATGGTCGCGTCCATCTCCTCGGTCCAGCCGCTAGCCTTCTCTTCGGGGCTGCGCATGTCGGCAAAACTCACATAGGTGTACACGTCGTGGTCCCAGTAGTGCTTGGTCGACGGTTCGCGCACATTGCCCATGCGCGGGTTCATCTGAATGTAGGGCGCCAGTGAAAACAGCTTTTTGCCTGGGCTTTGATTTTCTGCCGTTCCGTAGAAGTTGACATCAAAAAGTTGAAAATGACCTTCCACGCGTTCGCCGGTCCATTCTACCCAGTAGGGGTGCATCGAAACCGTGTCTCCGAGCGGAATCAGAATGTGCTCGTTGGCTGGGAAGTCCTTGTGCAAAAAGACAGGATTTTGGCTAATTGCCACTTTTTTGCCGTTGCTAATTAGTGCTCCGAGCAGTATAAAGGCGAAGCCCAGGTGGGCAAGAGCTTGTCCGCCACTGCGCCAACCTCCGCCTTGATAGCGCAGCCAAAGGTCAAGATTCGATAGGGCCGAGAACATCCCGGTTATCAAAAGAACCGTGTACATAGGCTGGTCAAACTTTAGACCCCAAGCGGCGAGTCCGCCAAGAACCAAAGAAACCAGCAGAGAGGGCAGAATTCGCTTGAGTAGGGCATTGGGCGTGGAATCCCAACGCAAGAAGGGAACCATTGCCATAAATAGGCTAACTACTATAGCTACCGGTATTTGAATGGAATGGTAGTGGCGAAACACGTCGGTAGGCGGCGCCATGGCTTCACCAAGGATCGGGACCAGGCCTTCGGGACCAATGAGCTTGTTGAGCACCGGAATGCTCGTGCTGAAGGAGATTTGCACTGCGCTGATCAGGAGCACAAGGCTGCCAATGACTAGCCAAAATTCGCGGGAAGAAAAAGCCTCGTCGGCATTGCTTCGCGGCAGGCTGCGCCAGCGCACCAGGAGCAGTATGAGGCTACCGACCGAGAAAAGTCCGAGCAAAAGCATGAGCTGGCCATTGAGCCCCAAATCGACAAAAGAATGGACGGAACTGTCTCCGAGAACTCCGCTGCGGGTCAAGAAGGTGCTGTACAGTACCAAAAGGAAGGAGAGCATGGCCATGATGGCAGTGAGTCCGCCCGATGTTTTCTTCTTCTTCACGATGAACATGAGGTGGGCTGCGGCAACCAGCGTAATCCAGGGAACGAGCGAGGCGTTCTCTACGGGGTCCCAGGCCCAAAAGCCTCCGAAACTCAGTGCCTCGTAGGCCCAAGCGCCACCCATGAGGATTCCGGTTCCCAAGACGCCTACGCCAAAGTAGGCCCAGGGTAGGGCGGGCGTTACCCATTCCAAGGGCCTTCGCTCAATCCATCCGGCGACGGCGTAGGCAAAGGGTAGGAGCGTGGCGGCAAAGCCTAAAAAAAGCGTGGGAGGGTGAATAACCATCCAGTAGTTTTGAAGCAGGGGGTTCAGGCCTTGACCGTCGCGAAAGGCGGGAATGCGAATCATGTAGTCTTTGATGGTGGTCCAGGGAAGCCCTAGGTTTTCAGGCATTTCGCGTATTAGTACGAATGGGCTGGAGCCTATTTTAACTCCAAATACGTAAATCCCTAAAATCATGCTGGTTAGCACAAGCTGCACGAGGCCAACGACGGTCATGGTCCCATGCTCCCAAGTCTTTGCGCCGCGGACCAGGAACCATCCCAGTGCTGCATGCCAGAAAATCCAAATGATGAAGCTTCCTTCTTGGCCCTCCCACAGGGCGCTGAACACGTACTCTAGGGGGAGGTCCCTCGAGGAATGGCGCCAGACGTAGTCGAATTCAAACCAGTGGCTTAGAATTGCGGTGAGCAGCACCGTTAAAATTCCGACAACCCCAATACTGTGCAGGGCAAAGGCTCCACGGCCAGCACGAAGAAAGGGCTCGTGGGCTGCTTTGGGACGGCCGAGCTCGTCTGGACCGCTGCATGCTCCGGGGCGAAGCCAGTTTAGGCCATAAAAAAGAGCAGTACCGAGGGCGCCCGTGAATGCTAAATAGGTAAAAAACCGGCCGGCGAGGGCCCAAAGGCTGTGTTCTCCGATGAAGTTCATTTGGAGCTAAACTGGGCTTCGTCGGCGTACTTCGATGGGCACTTCATCAGGATGTTCTGGGCAAAAAACGCCGTATCTCCCGAGCTGAGTCCGGTCAGGGTTATTTCTTCGGACCGCTCAAAGTCCGTGGGTTTGGGCTGGTTGTAGTACACAATGCTGCGCGCTCCGTCTTTGTCGACGGCAGTGAATCGAAGCATTGAGGTCGATGAGTTAAAGGTTATCGGCTCCTCGAGGTCCAACTGCCCCACTACGGTTACGGACTCTGGTGTCTTTTTGCTGGCCATTTCAAAGGTTGCGTAGGTGCTAGCGTCTTGAATGGTGACCATCAAGGCGCCTGCCAAAAAAGCAATCACAACCAATGCAATGAGGTGGTTTCGTTTCATCTACTTTTTAGAATTTTCTGCTTTGCGGAGCCGCAGATCCAACCAGCTTAGGTAGGCAAAAAGTCCTACTAAAATGATGCCAATTACTGCGATAACCACCCATATTTTGCCGTCGGCGCGAAAGGCGTCGGCCATTTCGACGGGCATGGCTTGCTGAAGAAAACGGTTCATAATGCTACTTAGTTAAACGCGATAATCGCACGCGCAGTTCAACGACCCAAAGACCAATTCCAATCCAGCCAAAAACGGCCGGGTAAAACACAGCCCGCATGGCGCTGTCGAGGTCGTAGGAGCCAAAGGCAGGATTGCCTCCGTTGCCAGGATGCAAGGAGTCGGTCATGCGCGGCAGCACCCCGATAAAAACAAGCATGAGTACAAAGGCAAAGACGTTGTAGGTTCCGGCCAGGCGAGCGCGTTTCTCGGGGTCCTCCACGCTGCTGCGCAGCACGAAGTAGGCCAAGTAAATTAGAATTGCAACGGCAGTGCCATTGAGTTTTGGGTCGTTGGTCCAGAAGGCTCCCCAGGTGAATCGGGCCCAAATCATGCCTGTGAAAAGTCCGAGGGCGGCAAAAACGAGAGCAACCTCGGCGGCCAACTGTGCTTTGCGGTCGAGTTCTAGCCCGGCCAAACCGGGTTTGCGAAGGCTTGCAAGGCTGTGTTTTAGCGATACCGCCATGAGCGCTATCATGGTGAACCACATCGGCACGTGAAAATACAGGTTGCGAATGGTTTCGTTGAGGATAAAAAGGCGGGGAACCGAGCTCGCCAATCCTGCGATCATGCTGTAGCTAACGAGTGCTGCAGCAGAGAATTTCCAGGCAAAAGAAAGGCGGTTATTCACTGCTTCCAAAGGTAGGGCATAAGCAAGCTACCAAGGGCTAAAGGCAGCCCCAGCATGGCCAGTTCGCCAAAGAGGGGCAGGGCAAGTTCAGCCCAGTCTTGGTTGGCCAAGGCAAGGGAGCTTGCCCGTCGGGCAACCAGTACCGTAGGCAGCAGCAGGGGTATGCTCAAGGTCGCCATGAGGGTGGGGTTGGCGCCTGCGCGGCTCGCCAGACCCGAGGTGAAGCTCATCGTGGTGGCTAAAGCCATGGATCCCAGCAGTATGGATACAGCAATTTTAAGTAATGCATTCAGGCTATCTGCCGAAGGCGGCAGGCCAAAAAACAGACAAAAAAGGACCAAGGCAGCAGACGCTGTCGCAGCCGTGTTGGCCACTACCTGTGTGCTTTTAATCCATAAAAGTTCCGCCGGGCTGGCAAGTTGGTTGAGGTAGGCCCAGAGGGAGTCGGGCTCGTGAAATGCTCTAAATGCAGACTGCATGGCGCTAAAAAGCACGACCACCCAAAGTAGCGCAAGCCAAACGCTCGGGCTCGGGGCCGGTACCATGGTGTACACCAGGTAGGTCGATACCGCAGTAAACATAATAAACTGCAGGCTCTGCCGGCGGTTGCGCAAGTCTGCCTGCAGCGCCCATCTACCAAGAAGTAGCCATCGATTCATGCCTCAAAGGTAGTCCGCGCACTATGCCTGTAGGGCCTACTGTGCAGCGAACTAAGTGCTAACTTTGGCGTTAAACTAAAATTATGACAAAGTACTTTCTTGGCACCCTCTTGACCACCCTTTTTGGATGTTCCGTCTCCAACGCAAATACCGTGGAGCCGCCGCTTAGTTTTTATAGCCTCAAAGCCCGCACCCTCGAGGGTGAAGAGTTTGACTTTGCTCAGCTCAAGGGCAAGCGCGTGCTCATTGTCAACACTGCTTCTGAATGCGGATTCACTCCCCAGTACAAAGAACTTCAGGCGCTTTTTGACGAGGCCGGTGGCGAGCAGTTTGTGATTCTGGGCTTCCCCAGCAACGACTACGCCAACCAAGAATCCGGTTCTGACTCCGAAATCAAGGCTTTTTGTGAAAAGAACTACGGGGTAACCTTCTTAATGATGTCTAAGGTTCATACTAAAGGCAGCGAGCAGCACCCCGTCTACCAATGGCTTACTCAAAAAGAGAAGAATGGAGCCAAAAATGCTATGGTGCTCTGGAATTTTCAAAAGTTTCTCATTAACGAGAAGGGCCAATGGCTTAGTAGCCACCTCTCTTCGGTTTCGCCGATGAACTCCACCATCAGAAACTTCGCACTGGGCAAGCAGTAAAAGCATGCAGGTTGACATCTTGGCCTTTGGAGCCCACCCCGACGACGTAGAAATTGGTTGTGGCGGAACCATTGCCAAGCATGTGGCTCTAGGGCACAGCATCGGTTTGGTCGACCTAACACGCGGCGAGATGGGCAGCCGCGGAACCGTGCTTCTGCGCGATGCCGAGGCGGTCAAGGCCGCTCAAATTCTCGGGGCCTCATTTCGGATCAATCTCGACCTGCCCGACGGTCGATTGGTGAATGACTTTGCCAGCCAGCAGCGAATTATTGAATTGCTGCGCCTCCATAAACCCCGAATCGTGCTCTGCAACGCACCGCGCGATCGTCATCCCGACCATGGTGTTGCGTCTGCTATGGTGGTCGAAGCCTGTTTTAGGGCTGGCCTTCATAAGTGGGAATCCGTTGGTGAAGACAGCGAAGCGCAGCAGCCCTACCGCCCTGAACATATCTACCACTACATACAGTTTTATGACCTCCAGGCGGATTTTACGGTGGACATTTCTGATTTTATTGACGTCAAGATGGACTCGTTGGCTGCCCACGCTTCGCAGTTTTACCAACCCGACTCCGATGCTCCTGATACCCTAATTTCATCGAAATGGTTCTGGGATTCCCTTCGGGCGCGCAGTGCCGAGTGGGGTCGTGTTATGGGGGTTTCTCACGCAGAGGGATTCATTGCCACACGCAGGATTGGGCTTGACTCACTTTTTGCTCTTCGCTAGCCCCCCGGTAGGTTCTTAGTCAAAGGGTCGTTTGCTGCCCATAGAATGAGGCAGGTGTGCCTCAATGTTTGCGTAGCTTTTGCTAATTCAGCCTAAGGGCTTATTTCGGAGTATTTGGCTCCGAAGGTTATTAACCTTTGGCGCCCACGCGCCGGTACACTGCCAAAATTTGTGCTCCGACAGCTTCTGGTCGAAAGTTCGGGAATTCCGCAATGGGATAGGTTTCGTGAGCAGGCCTTAGGTTGCCCAGATGCATTACCAGGTCTTCGGTATCGTCAGGCCGACCGTCTCGGTAGGTTATGCTGCTGCCCCTGTAGGTGCTTTCGGGCCCACCGCAGCGCGTGCTGAGAACCTGCAGTCCCCGCTCTAGGGCCTGGCCAATAACTATAGAAAAGGTTTCGCGGGGTGAATTCACCACCAATGCGTCGTGTAGGCCCATTTCGGTTTCGAGATCCTCGGGTGCCAATCGGCCCAACCACGTGCAGTTAGGGCTTTCGCGGGCTAATGGTTCTAAAAGTGGGCGATCCACTCCGTCGCCTACAAGGGTCAGCCGGTCGAGGGGATTGCGCTCGGAATGCAGACGCCAGGCTTTAAGCAAGGGGCTGATGCCCTTGGTGGCGTCGACCCAATCGCCCACGTGGAGGATGCGGCGTCCGCCAGAATGCGGTTGGCGCAGCTGGTGGGGCAGGGGAGCGGTCCAGCAATTGGGTACTACATCTATCGGCGCGATGGGTTCAAATCGCTCCGCCAAAAAGGGAGAAACGGCGGTACGCGCATTGGCGAGACGATGGGTCCACAAAACACCCGTTGGAAGGGCTCCGTCCGCAAAATACTGGTGTTCCGTGACTATTCTGGGAATGCGCTGACCCCACTGCATGACGCACCGCAGCATTAGGTAGGCGGTGTCGCCGCCGGAACCGTGCAGGTGCAGAAGGTTGGGTTGCCCAAGTTGGAGCACTGAACGCGCCTTGGCTGGCCATCCGCGCGGCCCTGCGGCCACCTGAGGTCCTGCGAAAACTTCAAGGCCGTCGAGCGGTAGTGGGCTATGGTCGCTACCGGACCAAACGACCACCTTCTGCGTTATGCCCAAATCCCGGAGCGCGCTAATCTGAGCCCGCACAAAGGTTCCAAGCTGAGGGTCACCCTGGTCGGGCCACATTCTAACGACATGGGTCACGGTCATGCCTCAAATATCGGGTGTAATTCAAGCAATCGAGCAGCCAGGGTTGGTCAGGTTTTGAAGTGGGCCGCAGCGAGACAGGTACTTGCTAAACCCAACATGTAGGTTATATTTGCCGCCCCAAACATGGTGATTGTAGCTCAGTTGGTTAGAGCGCCGGATTGTGGTTCCGGAGGTCGCGGGTTCGAACCCCGTCTTTCACCCC
>NSIH01000024.1 GCA_002737315.1 Flavobacteriales bacterium | reverse complement strand
GAAGACCTCAAAGACGTGCGCTTCGCCCCTCTTCGAAACAGCATCTACATCTCGCAGCAGCGAATTCTGATTCCCGAAATGCTGCTTGAAAACAACGCCCTAAAGCTGAAAGTAGCCGGAACCCACGGATTTGACCAAATCGTGGACTACCGTTTTGAACTTCAGCTCAGAGACATGATCGGAGCTAGTAAGCCCAAGCGCAGCAAGAGCCTCGATACCTACATCACCGAGGAGTCCAGCCGCGGGCCGGTATGGGTGCCAATACGCGCTACGGGCCCCATCGACAAGCTTTCGATTAAGCTCGACGGGAAGTCCCTGCGGCAAGACGCCAAGGCTTCCATCAAGCAAGACTGGCAAAAGCAGGCCGCCGAAATTAAGAATTCGGTGAAACCAGCAGAATACCAAACCATTGCGCCAGAAAAAAAGTACGAGTTTGAATGGAACGACGGCGACCAGGACAGCAGCCGTTCATTAGACGAGCCCAATCGTTCGCGCAGTCAATTACCCCGACTTCTGCGTAAGGGCGGAGGAAACCCAAAATCGTTCTAAGTTTGTACTCTATGCGCTCCATCATTGCCCTGCTCTTAATTGTTTTGTCGGCCACTTTAAGTGCCCAGACTAATCCCAATCCCACCGAGGTTTGCGGAGTTTTTGCCCCCAACGCATTCACTCCCAACCGCGACAATACAAACGACCTCTTTGGGGTAGTGGTGTCGGAGGCTTGCGAAATGTCAACCTACAATATGCGGATTTTTGACCGCTACGGCCGCTTGGTTTTTGAGTGCAACGACCCGCGCGAGCGTTGGGACGGGAACTACAACGGCCGCGCCATGAAAGAGAGCACCTACCTCTGGCAGCTAACTGCTACCTACATTGACCCCGACGGAGTCAACCAGGTGCGCCTCTCGGAGCAGGGATCCGTGGTTCTGATTCGCTAGATACTCCTCTCGTTTCACCATGGCGCCCAGGCTTTTAAGCCTTCTCTTAGCCTTCTTCTTTTTGGGAATTCCGTCGGTCGAATCAACGACCCTCGTTAACAATTCAAGCCTACTGAAGGTGCAGTGCGCCGTAAGCACGAGTGCATGGGAAGATCGAAGCCCCAAGGCAGCCTGGATGCTGTCGCTCCGCAGCGCCGACGGCAAAGTCATCGAAGAGGTGCTGGTTAAGGCAGAAAGCAATCCCCAGCAGCTGTCTTTGGGTTTGCGGAATCCCGGTCAATACATTCTAGCGACCTACTTTGACGCCAACGGGAACCGCGCCATGGACCGCGGACTTTTTGGCAACCCCACCGAACCCTACGCCTTCAGCAACAACGTTCGCAACCGCTTTAGCGAGCCCGACCTGATCGACCAGCGCTTCGCCCACCCGGGGCAGCTGCAGGAACTGGCCCTAAAAGCGGCCTTCTAAGACTTTAAAAAAGAACCGACGGCAAGTTGAAAAGCCTGCGGCTGCTCGGCGTGCACCCAGTGTCCGGCGCCCGCGACGCTCTCGAGCTGTGCAGCAGGAAAATGCTTCACAATTCCCGGCCAATCCTCGTCGCTCACGTAGTTGCTCTCGAGTCCGCGCACAAAAAGACATGCGCCTACATAGTTATCGAGCGGTCCAAGGGGCTTGCCAATACGGCTCATGCTGGCCTCAAGAACCGGAAGGTTGCACCTCCATCCGAGGCGCTTATCGCTGTTCCACTCCAGGTTTTTAAGAATAAATTGACGAATGCCCCAGTCTTGGAGGTAAACCTCAATAGCGCGATCGGCCTCGGTTCTTGACCCCAGTCCCTCCAAATTAAGGGAGGTCATCGCGTCAATAATATACTGATGGTGAGGAGGGTAGGCCTTAGGACCAATGTCTACTATAACCATGCGCTCCACCCAACTCGGGTAGCGAGCAGCAAATTCCATCACGACCTTGCCGCCCATGCTGTGGCCAAGCCATGACAAGGGCCCTGGCTTGAAGTTCGCCTCGGCATAGGCCAATGCATCCTGAACCATCTCGGTATAGCTGTGGCTGGAGGTATGGGGAGAACGGCCGTGGTTGCGCTGGTCCACTAAATGCACTTCAAATCCCTGGTCCGCCCAAATTCGAGCGTGCGAGGCCCAATTATCGCCCATTCCCAAAAAGCCATGAAGCACCAGGAGCGGACGGCCTCCTAGTCCTAGAATCTTGCTTGACAAACCTACCGCTGCCATGATCCGGGTATGTACAAGGTCCGCACTTAAAAAAGAAGCTGCTGTGCCCCCAACTCAAGCTGGTATCGATAGCGTTGAATGCTGTTTTCGAGTCCGAGGTAAAGGGCGTCGGCAATGAGAGCGTGCCCAATTGAAACCTCGGCCAGCTGAGGAACCGATGCCGCAAAAAATGCCAAGTTATCGGCGTTGAGGTCGTGGCCGGCGTTGACTCCCAAACCCAGCGAATGAGCCAACTCCGCTGCGTCCGCATAAGGCTGAGCCGCCGCAGTGCGCAGGCGATCAAAACCCGCCTGATCGCCGCCGTCCCTAAGCACAAGCGCAGCCTGATAGCCCTGGGCATAAGCCTCGGTGTAGAGTTCAATTCGATCTGCACCAAGGTCTTTGGCCGCCTTGATGTGGGCAAAATTGCACTCCATAAAAAGAGAGGTCCGCACTCCTGCAGCGCGAAATTCCGCCAATACCTCCTGCAGCATGGACGAGTGCTTGAGGGTATCCCAGCCGGCATTAGAGGTGAGCACGTCGGGGGCGTCAGGAACCAGGGTAACCTGCTCGGGAGCGCATTCGAGGACTAAATCGATAAAACCACGGCTTGGGTAGCCTTCAATGTTATATTCGGTGCGGACCACAGCTCTTAAGGCGCGGGCATCCGCATACCTTATATGGCGTTCGTCGGGGCGAGGATGTACGGTAATTCCCTCTGCGCCAAAGTCTTGAGCGCGAACGGCGACCTCGAGTACGTTGGGTATGCGGCCGCCCCTGCTGTTGCGAAGCGTTGCCACTTTATTGATGTTCACCGACAAGCGGGCGGGGCGCAGTACTGCCATAATTCAAACATTTATGAAGGTTTACCAAAGGTCGCGCAACAGTTTAGAAATCCTACCTTACGTTTGATGCATGTTTTGGAACGAAATACTGCAGATGGAACGCCCCGAAGGCCAACTGTACTGGCCAGTGTCCAACACTCAAGGGCTCTACCTTGGCATGGAGAGCGCGTCGGGCGAGCTTCTTGAGGTACGCCCGTTTTACAGCGACCAGCACGCCGTGGATGCCCTGTCCCTGCTTGCCGAGCACCGGCTCGATTCCGTTGCGGTGGTCAACCAAGACCTCGAACTTTTAGGCGGACTCAGCGCCAACCGACTGAGTCATTGGATGGGCCAGCATTGGTGCTTTCAACTCCCCGGCAGCAGCATTTGGCTTCAGGACGTCCAGACCCTTAGAGGTTCGGTCATTCAAACCCTTGAAGAGGAGGGCTATAGAATAGTTGCCATGGCCACTGACTTCAATAAAGAGAGCGGACTTTTTGGAACATGGCTTCGCCTGGACCAGCCCGACCCAACGGCCGCTGCTGAAACCCTTGAGCGCATGGGTATTACCGTGCTGGGTTCCTTCCCCCCAGGGCGCCGCCAAGACGACGCGCAAGACAACCTCGACCACCTCCTTCACTACCTAAGCGTTTAATTCGTTTGATTATGGCAAGCATTGCTATTTACGGTAAACGCATTCCCGACGAAGCCCGTCCCTTTGTGGAGCGCATTCTCGGAACCCTCCAAGAAGAAGGATGCGAGGTAACCATGTACCGTGGTTTTCAAAACCGCCTTAACGAATCCTGGAGCCTTGGCCTGACCCTTCCCGAATATACTTCCGCTGAAACGCTGCAAGCGCTTAACCCGGACTTTCTAATGGTAATTGGCGGCGACGGAACCATTTTGGACGCCTGCTCTCAGGTGGGGCGCAGCGGAATTCCCCTGATTGGAATCAATACGGGCCGCCTCGGTTTTTTGGCCAACATCACCCGCGACGAGGCCCCCGCTTCGCTAAAACGCATCCTCCAGGGCGCCTACCGCATTGAAGAGCGCTACACCCTTCAAGCCTCGGCTGAAGGCCCCGAACTGCTGGACCCCGACTTTGCACTCAACGAAATCGCAGTAAGCCGCAAGGGCACTACGAGCATGATTTCGATACACGTGCACCTGAACGGACAGTTTCTTAACACCTACTGGGCCGACGGTCTCATCATCAGCACGCCAACCGGATCCACTGGCTACAACCTCAGCTGCGGCGGACCGATTCTAATGCCCCTGTCGCCCAATTTTATCCTTACGCCCATTGCCCCGCACAATTTAACCGTGAGGCCGCTCGTTATTCCAAACAATGGAATACTCGAACTCCGCATTGAAGCCCGCGAAGACAACTACCTCTGCTCGATGGATTCGCGCGTATTCTCTTTGGATGTCGGAACCACCCTCAAAATCCAGCAGGCAGACTTCAAGTTTCGCCTGGTGCAAACAGAGGAGCACAACTTCCCGACCACCCTGCGCAACAAGCTTCTCTGGGGACTCGACCGCCGCAACTAGCCTCTTGCGAAGGCCTTATCTTTGGGGCTTCATGCGCACTGGCATCCTGCTTTTTATCCTAGTCCTTGCCTTGCCTGCTGCATCGCAGCACAGCCAAGATCTTACCCTCGCCTGGGGCGGAATGAACCTGCGCGGCGACGTTGGCCCGACCTGGAGCAATCCCAGCCAAGGCAATGCCTGGACCTTGGGCTACCGATACCAAGGGCATCCCCACTACTCCGTTCGGCTGGTGGCCGAGCAGGGGGAATTCACCGCCAGCGATGCAGCATCGAACCGAGCCGACCGCCTTGCCCGCGGAATAACCGTTCGCACCCAAACCCAAAGCGTCTGGGTCATGAGCGAAGTGTCTTTTTTGCCCATGCGCATCCCGTCGTTCAAGTTTCAGCATACTCCTTATTTATTTAGCGGACTTGGGTTTACCGCTTACCGCCCTCAGGGTCAGTACTTAGGCCAATGGATCGACCTAAGACCCCTAGGAACCGAGGGCCAGGGTTTGGCCGGCAGCGGAACCACCATCTACGGCACCCGTGCCTTGAGCATACCGCTCGGACTGGGCTGGAGGGCGCACCTCGGGCCCTGGTTCACGGCCCAGGCAGAGGTTCAGTGGACTTGGATTCAGAGCGACTACGTAGATGACGTCTCGGGCGACTACACCGACCTGGCCATTTTGCGCGAAGCTAGGGGCGATGCCGCTGCCTACTTTGCAGACCCCAGCAACCGCGGCCTCGTGGGCTATTCGCGCGGACAATCTGACCAAAACGACGGGTTGTTTCGAGTGAATATTGGTCTAGGTTTGCACTTAGAAAAATTTTGGGAAACCTGCGCAGCAATTCTTAATTAATGAACACTATTCCGCAGCACGTAGCGATTATCATGGACGGCAACGGCCGTTGGGCAAAGAAGCAGGGTTTTGCAACCCGCATCCGAGGCCATGAAATCGGGGTAGAAGCACTGCGCCGTACCGCCACGGGAGCGGCCGAACTGGGGATTCAATTTTTGACGGTTTATGCCTTCTCCGAAGAGAACTGGCAGCGCCCCAAGGCCGAAGTAGATGCCCTTATGACCATCCTCATGACCAGCCTGCACAAGGAACTGGGGGTTCTGCAAGAAAACGGAATCCGCCTTAACGCCATTGGCAACCTCGATGCCCTGCCCTCAAGGGCTCGCCGCCAGCTCGATGAAACACTCGAAGCAACGGCGGGCAACCAGCGCATGGTATTGACGCTGGCCCTGAGCTACGGCGGGCGGCAAGAACTCCTCGATGCCGTGCGCACCATCGCCACGCAGGCCGCTTCGGGCCAGATTGACCCACAAACTATAAGCGAAGAACACATTTCCAAAGCCCTCTGGACCAGCCCGATGCCCGACCCTGATTTGCTGATACGCACCAGCGGGGAGCAGCGCATTTCAAACTTCATGCTCTGGCAAATTTCGTACGCAGAATTAATCTTCTTGCCCGTACTTTGGCCTGATTTTTCGAAGAAGGACCTTGTTGAAGCATTAGAAGAATATGCAAGACGAGAACGCCGAAACGGCAAAACAAGCGAACAACTAAAGCAATGAACCGCCTACGCAGCATCACCCTAGCACTCCTGCTGCTGGTCACGGGTTCCGTCATGGGCCAAATGCCCGCCGGATCTAGCGTGGAAGTCACTGCGGGAATCGACTACGAAATCGGGGGAATTTTGGTAACGGGGGCCGAGGAGCTTGACCCTTCCATGATCACCCTGCTCAGCAGTCTAAGGGTTGGAGACATGGTGCAGTTTCCGTCTGAAAAAATTGCGGAGGCCGTGCGAAACCTCTGGAAGCAAGAATTATTTGAAGACGTTCAGCTCTTCATCACGGCACGCAACGGAGGGATCGTCTACCTCGAGTTTCGCCTTAAAACGCTTCCCAAGCTAAGCAAGTACTTTTTTGTAGGCCTGAGCAAGGTCCGCCAGGATGCACTGCGGGAGAAGATTAGCCTGAGCCGCGGAACCATCGTTTCGCAAAATCTGCTGCGCAACTCCGAGTCCATAATTCGCAAGAACTTAATCGAAAAAGGCTTCCCTGACGTCACCGCAAAAATTACTGCCGAAGCCGACACTTCCTTTGCACAGGCTCAGGTGCTGCGCATTGACGTCGAGCTGGGTCCGCGCCTAAGAATTGATGACATTGTTTTTGAAGGCAATACCGCCCTGAGCGGGGGGAAGCTTCGACGCGCCATGGACGAGCTGCACCGCCTTCGATGGTGGAATATTTTTCAGTCTGCGAAGTACCTCGATGACAAGCTAGAAGGCGAGCGCGCCCTCATCGTCGAGGCCTACAACCACGCCGGCTACCGCGATGCCCGCATTGTGCGCGACACAACCTACCGCCTCATGGTTAAAGACAAGGCCCGTATTCGACTGGTATTTACCGTCGAAGAAGGCCGGCCCTACTACTACCGGAGCGTTCGCTTTTTGGGCAATTCCAAGTACGATAACGCCACCCTGCAGAGTATTTTAAGAATTGATGCTGGCGATCGGTACGACTCGAAGTTGCTCGCAACTCGGGTGAACGGCGACCCTAACGGGAACGATATTTCTTCGCTTTACCTCAACAGCGGCTACCTCTTTAGCAACGTTATTCCGGTCGAAGCGAGGGTTAGCAATGACTCCATTGACCTCGAAATTCGCATTCGCGAAGGGCGTCCGGCCACGGTGCGCAAGGTCAAGGTGGTGGGCAACGAACGCACGAACGACCATGTAGTCTACCGCGAGATCCGCACCCGGCCTGGAGACTTGTTCTCTAAGGCAGACATTCAGCGAACCATTCGAGAACTGGGGCAGCTTGGCTACTTCGACCCGAGATCCATTAATATTGTGCCCAACCCAGACCCGATGACGGGGTCGGTTGACCTCGAGTATTCCGTAACCGAGCAATCCACCAGCCAACTCGAGCTTCAGGGCGGATGGGGAGCAAACATGGTTATTGGTACTGCTGGCCTGAATTTTAACAACTTCAGCGCCAAAAACATGTTCAATAAGAAGGCCTGGCGCCCCCTTCCCTCGGGCGACGGCCAAACGATTAACCTGCGGGCTCAGAGCAACGGAACCTTCTTCTCGTCCTACAACTTCAGTTTTACGGAGCCCTGGTTAGGAGGCAAAAAGCCGAATTCGATTACGTTCACGGCCTACCACAACATTATGAATGCCTCTGGCCGAACCGACAGTACGGCCCAGAAAATTAGCATCACTGGGGTTACGCTGGGACAAGGGCTTCGCTTAAAATGGCCCGACGACTACTTCACGCTCTACCATGCCTTAGAGTACCGACGCTTTGATATCAACAACTATCCCTTTGGTTCATCTATGTTCAAAACTGGGATTGCCAATTCAGTGGCATACAACTTCACGCTGCGGCGCGACAACCGCGACCTACCAATTTTCCCTACGCGCGGATCAAGCCTGTCGTTCAACATGGAGGCTACTCCGCCCATATCGCTGCTCGACGGACGCGACTACAGCAAGCTAACGACCAACGAGAAGTACCGGTTTATCGAGTACCACAAGTTCAAGTTCTCCGGCGATTTCTACATGCAGTTGGCCAAGAACCTCGTGATGCGGTCCTACGGCGAGTTTGGCTTTCTCGGATCCTACAGCAAGGACTACGGCCTGCCTCCGTTTGAACGCTTTTATTTGGGCGGAGATGGACTTCAGAACTTCGTTTTGGACGGCCGCGAAATCATCGGCCTGAGGGGCTACACCAACTTTAGCCTCACCCCAACCGGAGGAGGAGCCCTGTACAACAAGTTTACCTCGGAGATGCGCTACCTGATTTCGCCCAGCCCAACGGCTCAAATTTTTGCCTTGGCCTTTGTGGAGGCTGGCAATAACTATATTTCGTTTGGCGACTACCGTCCCTTTGAGCTCAAGCGTTCCGCGGGAGTTGGCCTTCGCATCTTCATGCCGATGTTTGGTTTGCTGGGCGTTGACCTGGGCTACGGATTTGATCCAATGCCCGGCAAGATTGTGCCCTCGGGCTGGCAGACTCACTTTGTGCTAGGCCAGCAGTTTTAAGCATGCGCCAGACTCTTCTCTTTGCTTTTATGCTTGCGGTTCTCAGCGCCGCAGGGCAGCGCATTGGCTATGTTGATACGCAAGCCTTGCTTAAGAAGCACCCCATGTATGTACAGGCCCAAGCGGAGGTAGAGCGCCTCAATGGACAGTGGATTGGCGAGGTGCAGTCCCTTTTTGACGATTCCGAGGCGATGCGCGGCCAGCTGGAGGCAGAACGCGTGCTGCTCACCACCGGAATGATTGCGGAACGCGAGAAGTCCATCGGTTCTGCGCTAGACAGCGCAAAGACCCGACAGATGAGGTATTTTGCCCCTGACGGTCTACTTTTTGCCAAGCGCGAAGAACTCATTGCCCCAATTCAGGCCCAGGTTGCGGCAGCAATTAGGGAGGTGGCACGCCGCAAAAAGCTCGATGTCGTCTTTGATAAAGGCAGCAACCTCGCAGTCGTTTATGCCAACGAATCCCTTGATATTACCAATGAAGTCCTGCAGCAGCTTGGCTTCTAACTTCATACCTTTACACCCATGAAAAAATACGCCCTCATCGCAGCCCTTTTGGTTGCCAGCGCATCAAGCGCCCAGTCCATCGTCGCCCACGTCAATGTAGACAGCCTTTTGGTTCAAATGCCCGAGTACAAACTGGCCCAAGAAGCCCTTCAGGCGGAACAGGCCAAATTTGAGTCCGAGGCAAAAGAAATGAATGCCGAGCTAGAGAAGGGCGCGCAGGCGCTTCAGGCTAACGCCGCAACCTGGACCGAGCTTCGCCAGCGTCAGGAGCAAACCCGCCTTCAAGAGATGTACAACAACATTCAGGAGTACATGCAGCAGGCCCAGAGCCAGCTCCAACAAAAAGAGGTAGAACTAGTCACTCCCGTGCTCGAGAAGCTTCAGGCGGCCATCAATGCAGTGGCAGAGACCAAGAAGTTTTCTTATGTGCTCGATGCGTCGCAGAGCAAGGGCCAAGTGGTCTACGCCAAAGGCGGAATCAATATTGGAGGAGACGTACGCGCCTACCTGGCCAAGTAATGCCTGCCCGTGTTGACGGGCCGATTGGGCTCTTTGACTCTGGGGTCGGAGGCCTCACGGTCGCACGAGCAATAGCCGACCGCCTGCCTGGCGAGCAGCTTCTTTATTTTGGAGATACGGCCCACCTGCCCTACGGAGACAAGTCGCCAGAGGCAATTCGAGGCTACAGCCTAGCCATCGCCCGCCATCTGGTGTCGCTTGGGGCAAAGGCCATAGTGGTGGCCTGCAATTCCGCATCTTCTGTCGCTTACGAGGCCTTGGTCGAGGACTTGGACATTCCTGTTTTTAATGTCATTGACCCCGTGGTTGCCGAAGTGGCGCGCCTCGGCCTTAAACGGGTCGGAATTTGGGGGACCAAGGCTACCGTCAAGTCAGGCGTGTTCCCGAGCAAGCTGGCAAAGGCCAATGCCAAAATTCATGTTTCGGCATGGGCCACTCCCCTCTTGGTGCCCGTTATCGAAGAAAACATTTTGAGCGGACCCATCCTTGACGCCGTCATCGACGGATACGCGGGGCCCACCGACGCAGAAAACGTGGACGCCCTTTTGCTGGCATGTACTCACTATCCCATTGTAGCCAAGCAGATTGGTCAACGACTGGGCGAGCACGTCGCCCTGCTGTCTACGCCGCAGATTGTTGCAGAACACGTTGCCCAAGAACTTGCAAACCGCGGCCTGCTCCATACGGAATCACGCCAGCGGGCAGCCCATCAGTTTGTAGTGAGCGACTATACTCCGGCATTTGAAGCCATTGCGCAGCAGTTTTTTGGGGAGGTCATCGAACTGCGCGAAGACCACCTCTGGGCCTAGACAGCCTTTGCCGCTACCATCCGGCGGTACTGAATTTCACCATTTTTAAGGCGCTCGTGGAGCTGTGAACCAATGCTTCCAGCAAATTCCTTGAAGACGGCACGCAGCCAAAACGGCACTCTTTTTTTGATAATTTGTAGCTTCTCCGGCTCGTCGAGCTCTAGGGCCGCAATGACATTGGCGGTGACGTCCGCGTCTTCTTCGATGGTAAATCCATCCTCGAGGATCCACTGCCTCAGAAGGACCCAATTTTCGAGGGATCGCACATCCACGAGGTAGAGCCGGCCTCCGGGTCGCAAAACGCGTCGAACTTCAGCAATAAACTTCGCCTGGTCCAGGTAGGCATGGCAGGACTCCACATTCAAGACCAGGTCAAAACTGAGGTCTTCAAAGGGCATATTCATACCGTCTCCCTCGAGGTAGGTGACCGGAATTCCCTTGTGGCTGCGGTGGCAAAAATCGATGGCCGAACGGGCAAAGTCCAGTCCCGTGGACGACTTGGGAGCCATGGTTGTTGCCACGTGACGCAGGCCGCCGCCGCGACCGGATCCGACCTCGAGCAGGTCCTTGCCGGCAGGGCTGGAGCGAGCTGTTAGGTAGTGGTACATTGCCCTGGACCTCCACTGAAATTGCGACTCGTCCAGGGTTCCGAATTCTTTGCGGTCTGCGGCACTCGGCTCATAGCCGTAGTTCATGAACCACCAATTCGCATCGGGCAAAAGCTTTGGAAATACCTCGTAGGCAAGCTTCCACAAGCGCACGCGAAGTTTAGGAATGCGCACAATGCGAAAAAGTAGGGATCCAAGGGCCATTGTGCTATGGTTAAGGGGGTTCGGGCAAAAATTCCCGCGGGAAGATAGGGGTGAAAATCCGTAGCGGCAAACGGCCGAAGACTTGACTCTTAGCCGGGGCGCAGTCTAAAGGTCCGCAGCAATCTTGGCCGACAAAAGGCAAAGCGGTATTCCGCCGCCCGGGTGGGCGCTTCCTCCCACAAAATAAAGGTTGGCGATGCGACGGTGGCGGTTTGGGTGGCGCAAAAAGGCCGCCATAGGCTTGTTGCTTGAGGAGCCATAGAGGGCTCCGCGATCGCTGCCGGTGCGGGCTTCAATGGCGGGCGGGTCGAGATGGTCCTCGACCTCGATGAAGGGCTCAATGTCTACCCCTAGGGCCCGCTGAATTTTTGCCAGTATGGCGGACCGCGCTTGCGCGCGCAGGGCAATCCAATCCTGACCGTAGTTCGCGGGGGCATTGATCATGACAAACCAGTTCTCGCCTCCGGCCGGGGCCTCGCCCTCGAGGTCTTTGCTGGTAATGTGCACATAAACGGTTGGGTCGTCGTGCAGCACCTTGCGCTCAAACAAATCGCGAAACTCCGCCTCGTAGTCGTTGGCAAAGAGGATGTTGTGCAGGTCAAGCTCGGGAAACTCCCGACGCAGACCCCAGTAAAAAATGAAGGCAGAGCTCGATCGCTCCTGGGCTAGGGTTTTTTCGGGCGCAGGAAGGTCCGGCATAAGACGTCGGTAGGTCGGGGTTACGTCCATATTGCTAATGATCACGTCGGCCGTAACGTCCGCTCCCTGAACGACCAGCCCGGTGGCGCGCCGACCCTCGACCCTGATGCGCTCCACGCCCTTGCCGTAGTGAAAGACCACGCCCTGACGCTGCGCGAGGGCCACAAGCGAATTGGTGATGGCCACCATGCCGCCGTAGGGAACGAAGGTGCCAAAGCCGAACTCCAGGTGGGGAATCATGCTCAGGGTGCCCGGCGCTTGGTAGGGTGACGAGCCGTTGTAGGTTGCAAATCGATCAAAAATCTGAATGGCCTTGGGGGTGCGGAACCGTTTTGCGTGCACCCCGTGCATGGTTTGGGTAAGTTTAAGGCTGGGCAATGCCGCCAGGGCAGGCAGGGCATCGAGCCGCAAATACGTCGATGCCTCGTGCAGGGAACGCTCCAAAAAGAGGCCCTTGGTGGCCTCGTACTGCCGCTTGGCCAGGGCGAGCTGGTTGATGATGTTGGCCGCAGGCTCCCCCAGCACCCTCTGGGCTTCTTCGGCGAAGGCTGCGGGGTCGCTGTGCGCGATCAAGCGGGTTCCGTCGTCCCAGAAGTAGCGGCACTCCTCGGTCTTTTTAAGGTAGTTGAAGTGGTCGCGCGGATTTTCTCCGCAAAGGGTGAAGAGTTCGTCCACCAAAAAGGGCAGGGTAAATAGGGACGGGCCTGCATCAAAGCGGTATTCGCCCAACTGAAATTCACTGAGTTTGCCCCCGGGGTAGGAATTCGCTTCAAAAACCTGCACCGCATAGCCCTTGCGCGCCCAGCGAATGGCTGAGGCGATGCCGGCGATTCCGGCTCCGACTACGACTGCGGTGGCTTGTTGTTTTTCCATTGTTCGATGGCGCGGCGGACGCTACCATGCTCCATAAGCAACGCGCGGGATTCGGATTCGTTCAACCCGGTTTTGTCGGCGACCATTTTGGCACCACGCTCGAGGAGTTTGAGGTTGCTGAGCTGCATGTCTACCATGCGCGAGCCTTGAATGCGTCCCAGCTGAATCATCACCGAGGTGCTGAGCATATTAAGGAGCAACTTTTGGGCTGTCCCCGACTTCATTCGGGTGCTTCCGGTAACAAATTCAGGACCTACGACCGCGACAACGGGGTATTCCGCAGCGGCCGCAACCGCAGAGTCTGGATTGCAGACAATACAGCCCGTCAGGCAGCCGGCGGAACGAGCCTGGTTTAGGCCGCCGACCACATAGGGAGTGCGGCCGCTGGCCGCGATTCCCACCACCGTATCGAGTGGAACAATTTGGTGCTCCTGAAGGTCATTCCATGCTTGGTTGGCGTCGTCTTCGGCGAATTCCACGGCTTGGCGAATGGCGCCGTCCCCGCCGGCGATTAGGCCAACGACCATTCCCTGCGGAACCCCGTAGGTGGGCGGGCATTCCGAAGCGTCGACAATGCCGAGTCGGCCTGAGGTACCGGCCCCAATGTAAAACAAGCGTCCGCCCTGCTTCATGCGGGGCAGGAGCTGCTCCACCAAAGCTTCAAGGGCGGGAATTGCCTCTGCCACCGCCTGCGGCACGGATTGGTCTTCTGCGTTAATGCCATCAAGAAGCTGGCGCAGGGTCCAGGTCTCGAGGTGGTCGTGGTTGCTAGGGCTTTCGGTAATCACGGTGGGGCAAATCTAGCGTTTGTAAAGCCTGGCCACATAGTAGCCGTCGCTGTGCGGATGCTCGGGGCTGATGCGTACCTCTTCTCGAAGCTCAAAAGCCTCAGCCTTCTCGTCCAAAAAGCGGCGAACCTGGTCCTCGTTCTCGCTACGCAAAATGCTGCAGGTCGCATACACAAGAAGTCCGCCCGGCTGGAGTGCTGCGGAATAATCGCGCAAAATAGCATACTGAATTTCTCGGGTACGGTCCAAATGCTCGGGCTGGAGCTTCCACTTGGTGTCCACATCGCGGCGGATGACCCCGGTTCCGCTGCAGGGTACGTCAAGCAGCATTTTGTTGGCCCATCCAGCATGACGCTGCACGTCAACGTCAGAGCGGATTACTTCGGTGCGCATTCCCTTGACTCCTGCCCTGAGGGCGCGCTTCTCGGCTTCGCCGAGCTTGTAGGCTTCGATGTCCATGCATAAAATCTCTGCCTTTCCGCCGGCCAATGCGGCGGCATGCAGGGCCTTGCCCCCAGCCCCGCTGCAGCCATCGAGGATTCGGTCGCCGGGTACTGGGTCGAGGTAGGCTCCAATGCGCTGGGAACCGCCGTCCTGCACTTCGTACCATCCGTCCTTGAAGCTCTCAAGATGCTGCAAGCGGGGACGCTTGGCCAAGACCAGTGCCTCGGGCGCGACGTCGCTAATTTCTGCGGCTATTCCCTCGCCAGCAAGGCGGTCAAGCACTGCCTCGCGGCTGGTCTTAAGGCTGTTTGCCCTTAGAATTACCTGGGCCGGACGGTTGAGCGCCGCAGCCAATGCCGGCCAGTCTGCCCCGAGTTCTGCGCCGGCCATTTCGTCGAACCAGGGAGCGTAGCTCTGGGCCAATCCCGTTCCCAGGTCCTTGGGTATGGGCATTCCCGATTCACGCCAGAGCCAATAGGTCTCAAAAAGACTCTTCAGTTGCTTGCGCTTGATCTGGACTTCTTCGCCGTTAAGGTGCCAAAGCAGGGACCACCAGCGCACTATTTCGTAGCTGTGCTCGGCCACAAAGGCTCGATCACGGGCTCCCCAGCGCTTGTTGGCGCGCAGGACATGGTCCACCACGCGGTCGGCATAGAGGCGTTGGCCAAAGGTCCGCTCGAGCACTTCGAGCACCCCTGCGACTAAATTGGGGTGCGGAATCACGATTTTTGGGATTGAAGGGCGTACAATTCTGCGTAAAGACCGGGTTGGGCAAGAAGTTCCAAGTGGCTTCCCTGCTGCACCAAGGCACCCTGGTCGAGCACTAAAATGCGGTCGGCAAGGTGGACGCAACTCAGTCGCTGGGTAATAAGTACGGCCGTCAGCCCATTCAATCGAGATTTGAGGTTGCTCAAAATGGTGACCTCGGTCTCGGTGTCTACGGAGCTCAAGGCGTCATCAAAGAGCAGCATGGGCGGCTGCTTCATCAAGGCTCGCGCAATACTCACACGCTGTTTCTGACCGCCCGAGAGGGTGACTCCGCGCTCGCCCACCACGGTATCGTATCCCTGGGCAAATCCGCGAATATCGTCGGCTACGTCGGCCAACTCGGCCTGGCGCTCGACGTCGCTGCGGTCCGCATTGATGCTGCCAAATGAAATATTGTCGGCTATGGAATCGCTAAACAGAAAGGGGTCCTGAGGAACGGTGCCAATTGAAGCGCGCAAAGCCTCCAAATCCCAGCGGCGCAGGTCGACCCCATCGAGCAGAATCCGACCCTCAATAGGATCCATAAGGCGGTTCATTAGCCCGACTAGCGTAGATTTTCCTGACCCTGTTCGGCCTACCACCACGATAGTCTCGCCAGGATTCACCTCAAACGAAACGTTTTTAAGCGCTTGAATTCCGCTGTCGGGATAGGTGTAGGATGTATTCTCAAAGGTCCACGCCCCCTTTACCTTGGCGTTGTGGGCATTCACAGGGGTCGAAACTGCCGGCACTACGCGCAAAAAGTCATTAATGCGCTCCATGGAGGCCTCGGACCGCTGAATAAGGCTCATCACCCAGCCAATACTGGCAATGGGCCAGGTAAGGAGGCCAACGTAGTAGATAAATTCCGCGATAACCCCTGGGCTCAGTCTGCCTTCAATCACGCCCTCGCCGCCGATCCAAACAGCCAAGACGGTGCTAAGACCGACCAGCAGCATCATTAAGGGCGCAAAAAGAGCGTTTACCCGGTACAGATCGCGGTTGAGTTGATAGCTTTTCTCTGAACTCTCCGCGTAGCGCTTCGTCTGGTCGTCTTCAAGACTGTAAACCTTTAGAACGCGAATGCCGCTGAAGGTCTCCTGCGCCATGGTGCTTATGGCGGATTGCTGCTGCTGCACTGCATGGCTGCGCTGGTTGATTAGCGTCGAAACCCGATAAATAGCCCAAACCAAAACGGGCATAGGTGCTAGGGTAATCAGGCTCAATTTGGAATCGACCTGAAACATAAAAACCAAGGTGATTCCGGTCGAAAAAGCCGTATTAATCGTATACATCACCCCCGGACCGAGGTACATCCTTACGCGACTCACGTCTTCGCTCACTCGATTCATCAGGTCGCCCGTGGAGTTGCGGCGGTAAAAAGTCTGATCCAGAGCCTGGTAGTGCTTGTAGATATCGTTTTTTAGGTCGAACTCGATGTGGCGCGACATGACAATAAGCGTTTGACGCATGAGAAAGGTAAAACCTCCGCGCAGGGCGCTCAGCAGCAAAATCAGTGCGGAATAGCCCAACAAAGACTTGAAAAGCAGGGAGGAATCGCTTTGAGCTCGAAGCGCTTCTGCCACGGTATCAAAGGCTTCTCGAATGAAAATAGCCGGATAAACCGCAAATGCTGCGGAGGCAATTACAAAAAATACCCCGGCCACAAGATGCCAAGGGTAGCGGATAAAATAGGGGTTGAGTGACCAGAGGGCGCGCACTCGTCAAAGGTAATGCCTGGCCCCGCGGCGCTGGCCCCAAATGCCCTAGGCAGAATGTACCTTTGTCCCTATGTTTTCGGCTCCGTCCCAACCCGTAATCGCCGTCTTAGGCTTAGGCTACGTCGGCTTGCCTCTGGCTTTGGCCCTGTCGCGCGAATTCCGCGTGGTCGGTTTTGATATCAAGGCCCTGCGCGTCGACGAACTCAACCACGGCGAGGACCACACCCTCGAGGCCGACCCCGCTGACCTGGCGCAGGCCCTTCAGCGCGGACTCCTCTTTAGCGCGGACTCTGCTTCCCTGGCCGAGGCAAACGTTTACATTGTAACGGTTCCGACCCCCATTGACCAGTTCAAGTCGCCCGACCTCAAACCACTGCTCGCCGCTTCGGCAATGATAGGCAGGGTCCTCAAGGCAGGCGACGTGGTCATCTACGAGTCTACAACCTACCCTGGATGCACCGAAGAAGACTGCGTCCCCGTGCTCGAACAGGAGTCTGGCCTAAAATTCAACGTCGATTTTTACTGCGGCTACAGTCCTGAGCGCATTAATCCCGGCGACAAGATCAACACACTTGAAACGATTAAAAAGGTTACCAGCGGAAGCACTCCCGAGTCTGCCGAATTCGTAGACGGCATTTACCGCCGAATTGTAAAAGCAGGAACCCACCTGGCGCCGAGCATCAAAGTAGCCGAAGCCTCCAAGGCCATTGAAAATGCTCAGCGCGATGTCAATATTTCGTTTGTAAACGAGCTCGCCCTAATTTTTGACCGCCTCGGAATCGACACCCGCGACGTGCTCGAAGCCGCCGGAACCAAGTGGAACTTTCTCAAGTTCAGCCCAGGCCTGGTCGGCGGCCACTGCATCGGGGTGGACCCCTACTACCTTGCCCACAAGGCGCAAAGCGTCGGCTACCACCCCCAGGTGATACTAAGCGGCCGTAGGGTCAACGACTCCATGGGCATGTTTGTGGCCAATAAGGTCGTTAAGCTAATGATTGGCAAAGGATTACCCGTTCACGGGAGCAAGGCCCTTGTGCTTGGAATCACCTTTAAAGAAAACTGCCCCGACATTCGCAACACCCGCGTGAATGATATTGTTACCGAACTTGAGCAGTTCGGAATGCAGGTCGACGTTTTTGACCCTTGGGCCGAGCCCGACAAGGTGCGCGAAGAATACAAAATAAACCTTGCCTCCGAGCCCGGAACCGGCTACCACGCCGTAGTTCTGGCTGTTGCCCACGAGCAGTTTGCCTCGGTACGCCGGCAAGATCTGGGATTGGTAGCCAACGGAGTCATCTACGACACCAAGGCCTTTTGGCCCCGCGCCGAAGTCGACGGACGCCTCTAGCCGAAACCACTAGGCCCGTAAGCCTCCGTTCAGGTCTGTAGAATTCCCGGATTGTAGGCGCGCTCGATTGGAGCCTGATTGGCAGCCTCAATGCCCATAGAAAGCACTTTGCGGGTGTCAATGGGGTCAATAATAGCATCGATCCACAGACGCGACGCCGCATAGTAGGGGCTCATTTGCACTTCGTAGCGCGAGCGGATGCGCTGCAGCAGTTCCTGCTCGGCCTCGGGGCTGAGTACTTCGGCCCGTGACTTCTCGATTTGAAGCAGCACCTTGGCGGCCTGATCGCCGCCCATTACCGCAATTTTGGCTGTAGGCCAGGCCACAATGAGGCGCGGATCGTAGGCCTTGCCGCACATGGCGTAGTTGCCTGCCCCAAAGGAGTGGCCCGTAATTACCGTGAATTTGGGCACCACGCTGTTGGCTACGGCATTGACCATCTTAGCGCCGTCTTTGATGATTCCGCCCTGTTCCGAGCGCGAGCCCACCATGAAGCCGGTCACGTCCTGCAGAAAGACCAAGGGAACCTTCTTTTGGTTGCAGTTCGCAATAAAACGCGCGGCCTTGTCGGCACTGTCGGAATAAATAACCCCACCAATCTGCATTTCGCCCTTGCCCGACTTGACGACCTGGCGCTCGTTGGCGACGATTCCGACCGCCCAGCCGTCGATGCGCGCATAGGCGGTGATGATGGTCTTGCCGTAGTCGGCTTTGTACTCCAAGAGAGAGTCCGCGTCCACGAGGCAGTCCAGCAGGGCGCGAACCGGGTAGGGTTTGCCGTCAACGGGCATGCGCTGGTAGACCAAGTCCATGGGCACCGACGGGTCCTTTGCCTCGATTCGGTCAAAGCCGGCCGTTGGCGCGGCTCCCAGCTTGTCGACGAGTCCGCGCAGGATGCGAATGGCGTCGTCGTCGTCCTTGGCCTTGTAGTCGCAAACTCCGCTAATTTGGGTGTGGGTGTTGGCTCCGCCCAGGGTTTCGTTGTCAATTTCTTCGCCAATGGCGGCCTTGACCAAGTAGCTTCCGGCCAAAAAAATGCTGCCGGTTCCCTCGACAATGATGGCCTCGTCGCTCATGATGGGCAGGTAGGCCCCACCGGCCACGCAGGAACCCATGACGGCCGAAAGCTGGGGGATTCCCATGCTGCTCATCACGGCATTGTTTCTAAAAATCCGTCCAAAATGCTCCTTGTCGGCAAAAATTTCGTCCTGCATGGGCAGGTATACGCCTGCGGAATCGACCAAGTACAGAATGGGTATGCGGTTCTCCATAGCTATTTCTTGGGCGCGAAGGTTTTTTTTGCCCGTCATCGGGAACCATGCGCCAGCCTTTACCGTGGCATCGTTGGCCACCACCAAGCAGGTACGGCCCGCAATTCGACCCAGGACCACGACCACTCCAGCTGAGGGGCATCCGCCATGCTCGGCATACATTCCGTCGGCTGCAAAGGCTCCAATCTCGACCGTCGGTGCTCCAGGGTCCAGAAGGCGTTTAACCCGCTCTCGAGCACTGAGTTTGCCCTGATCGGCGAGTTTCTCGAGGCGCTTTTTGCCTCCGCCTTGAGAGACCTCCGCCCACCGCCGACGGCTTTCTGCCACTAAGAGCTTGATTTCGTCTGCGTTGCGTTCGGTGCTTAGGTCTTTTGCCATGACTAAATAGGGTTCAAAGAAGGTGTTTCGAAGGTAGTCCCCAAAAGGCGAATGGGCCACGGCCAAAGGGCCAAAGCTCGCTGCGATTCCGCATTAAGCCTAACTCCTAGTCGGCAAGCATGGACCATTCTGCGACCCGGGCCCAGAGTTCTTGCTCGTTGGGGACCGCATCGCTGAGGTATAAAATAAGCCGAATTCCGCCCGGCTGCTTTTGAAAAAGTACGGCGTCGGGCTTTCCGTCGCCCATCAAATCGCCGCTCCAAAAAACCTCTGGAGCGCAGGTGCTGATTGAATCCACCACGCTGCTTAGGGTATCAAACTGGGCCCACTCCCGGTCGGCCAGGCGATGCCCGAGTATGAGTTGGTAGTTCAGGAGCTCCGGGCATTCCGCACCAAGGCCTTGAACAGAGCCTGTGGCATAAAGCACGTAGTTGCCCCGGTACATCCTATCGCGGGAGGTGATCGAGCCAAGGTCGCTTTGGCTTCCGGGCATGAGCACCGAGAACCCCTCGCGCACCAGTCCTAGGTCTGCGCTGTCTAGACGCACAGGGCTTCCAAACAAAAAATGGCTGCCCTGCTCGCGGTTGGTTTTAATGTCAAACTCCAGGTCACCCGACCCTGACGGAAACTCACTCAACTCGACCTTGAGGCGCACTGGGCGAAGCGACCAGGTTCCTTCGACGTCATAAATTCCGTACCAAAAAAGAGACAGGTCAAGGCTCCTAATGTCACCGCGGTAGTTGAATGCCTCGGTGGCAACCTGATACCGGCGCTGGCGAATGGCCTCCACCCTTTTGCGTACGTCGCCGCTTGGGCCGCCCTCCTCGAGCCAGACCAGCAAGGAATCCCTCTTAAAACCCATCGAGGTGCGCAGCATGCGGTCCACCAAACTGTCGCTGGGCCATGACCACCTGGCCGAAGCCCAATCCAGGCGCAAAAGCTGGTTGTCGCTGAGCTGGTCCCAGCGCTCCGCTCGGTCTGCGCGAACGGCGACGGTGTCCACGGTCTGCGCCCTCAGGCCGAAGGCCAACGAGAAGCACGAAACCAGAAACCATCCACGCATCGTCTTTAGGACTTTTTGCGCTTTCTAAACCATTCCCAGGCATAGTAGGCTGCGACAAAGGCCAAGAAGGGAATCAAGTAGCTGCGGGGCTTCCCGTCGCCGTGCACCACCGTAAACAAGCGCTCGCTTCGGATTTTATCAATGCCGGATTTAAAGGAATCCATGCTCCAAAAAATGAAGACCGGCTTGCCCACCACATGGGTTTCTGGCACAAAACCCCAGTAGCGGCTGTCCCAAGAATTGTGGCGGTTGTCGCCCATCATCCAGTAGTAGTCCAAGGCGAAGGTGTAGCTCGTGGCGGGCTGTCCGTCCACATAAAAGCGCTCGCCTTCAGGGCCCAATTCACGAGTCAATTCATGGCCCTCATAAGCATTCACGGCATGCTCGTACTTGAGGTAGGTATGGTAGTTCAGTGCAATGGTAGAACCCTTGGCCGGAATCCACAGGGGCCCAAAATTGTCACGGGTCCACGGGTACACCAAGGAATCGCTGTGCCCTCCCATCGGGTTCGGAAAAATCATTCCCCCTGCCACAAAGTTGGAG
>NSIH01000023.1 GCA_002737315.1 Flavobacteriales bacterium | reverse complement strand
GCCTATTGCGGGCAAGACGGGCACCACCCAAAACAACTCCGACGGATGGTTTATCGGAATGGTTCCCAACCTGGTCACCGGAGTCTGGACTGGCTGCCAGGACCGTTCTGCGCATTTTGGGTCCACGGCCTACGGCCAGGGCGCGAGCACTGCCCTGCCTATTTGGGCGCTCTTCATGCGCCGCCTTTATGCCGATCCTAAAATTGGGATTCGCCGCGATGCCTTCGATCGGCCCCTCATGCCCATGACCATTGCCCTCGACTGCGGCAGCCTGCAAAGCGACCAGGCAGAAGCGCGCGAAGAGAGCTCCGAATTCGACTAGGCTGCATCGACACCAGCCTTACGCGCACCCTACCTTTAAACTATGATTCGCAAAGTAGTAGCTAACGCTGACCTAGCCCTCGACGGACTCGCAGACGGCATGACGCTTATGGTTGGTGGTTTTGGCCTCTGTGGCATCCCCGAGAACCTCATTGCGGCCCTCAGGCTGCGCGGGAGCCGCAACCTTACCTGCATCGCCAACAACGCCGGCGTCGACGGTTTTGGCCTCGGACTTCTCCTGGAGTCTCGGCAAATTCGCAAAATGATTAGTTCCTATGTGGGCGAGAACGACGAGTTCGAACGCCAAATGCTCTCGGGCGAGCTCGAGGTAGAATTGATACCGCAGGGAACCCTCGCAGAACGCTGTCGGGCCGCAGGAGCCGGAATTCCGGCCTTTTTTACCCCCGCAGGAGTCGGTACCGAAGTCGCCGAGGGCAAGGAGGTTCGGCTGTTTCATGGCAAGCCCTACCTTATGGAACTCGCTTTTGACGCCGATTTTGCGCTGGTCAAGGCCTGGAAGGGCGACGAGGCGGGCAACCTCATTTTTAAGGGTACCGCGCGCAACTTTAATCCCATGATGGCTATGGCGGGGCGCATCACGGTGGCAGAGGTCGAAGAACTCGTTCCGGCCGGGATGCTGGATCCCAACGCAATCCATGTTCCTGGAATTTTTGTGCACCGAATTTTTCAGGGGGCTCACTACCAAAAGCGCATTGAGCAGCGCACCGTCCGCCCTAAAAACACCCCACTTTAAGCCATGGCACTCGACAAAAACGGAATTGCACGGCGAATCGCTCAAGAGCTTCGGGAGGGATGGTACGTGAACTTGGGAATTGGCATTCCTACCCTGGTTGCCAACTTTGTGCCCGAAGGCTTTGCCCTAGAGTTTCAATCCGAAAACGGAATTCTCGGCATGGGCCCCTTCCCCTTTGAAGGCGAAGAAGATGCGGACCTTATTAACGCGGGCAAGCAAACCATTACCAGCCTCCCCGGAGCCTCCTTTTTTGACAGCGCTACCTCCTTTGGTATGATTCGCGCGCGCAAGGTGCAGCTTACAGTTTTGGGGGCCATGGAGGTTTCAGACCGTGGCGACATTGCAAACTGGAAGATTCCGGGGCGAATGGTCAAGGGCATGGGCGGCGCCATGGATTTGGTCGCCAGCGCCGACAACATAATAGTCGCCATGCAGCACAGCAATCGCGAGGGCGAATCCAAGCTCTTGAGCGCCTGCACCCTGCCCCTCACTGGGGTCGGATGCGTCAAAAAGGTAGTGACCGATCTTGCGGTGCTCGAGATCGATCCGCAGCGCGGATTCATCCTGTTGGAACGCGCGCCTGGCGTGAGCATAGACGAAATCATTGCCAAGACCGGCGGCCGATTGATTGTCGAGGGCGACGTGCCCGAAATGGTTCTCTAGCGCGGCTTTTTGCTCCCGTCCTGACAGGAGGCCTTCTTGGCTTTGGGCCGTTATTTCTATGCTTTTTAGCCCAATTCCAAGCTGCGGTCGCTCATGTAGCGCACAACCCGCGCGTCGTGGCTAATGAACAAATAGCTGAAGCCAAACTGGTCTTTTAGGTCGTTGAGCAAGTTCAAAACCTGAGCCTGTACGCTCACGTCGAGGGCCGAAACCGACTCGTCGCAAATAAGGAGCTTGGGCTCCAGGGCCAGGGCGCGGGCAATGCCAATTCGCTGCCGCTGGCCTCCAGAAAACTCGTGCGGGTACTTTAGCGCATCCTCCGCGGCTAGGCCCACTGACTGCAGCAACTCCGTCACCCGGGCCTGACGCTGCGCGGAAGTTTTGGAAAGTCCATGAACAATGAGCGGTTCCTCGAGCAGTTCGCCAACCTTCATGCGGGGCGGAAGGCTTGAAAACGGATCCTGAAAAATATACTGGATTTCGCGCGCATACTTACGGCGCTCTTTAGGGCTTAGGCGGTCAATGCGAGTTCCTCGGTAGGTAATTTCGCCTCCGTCGGGCTGCTCAAGGCCCACAAGGCAGCGGGCTATAGTCGACTTGCCCGAGCCCGAAGAGCCGACCAAACCGAGGGTTTCGCCTTCTCGAAGCTCCAGGTCGAAGTCGCTTAAAACCGCCTTACCCCTGTATGACTTGCTCAACGATCGCAGCTTGAGAATGACGGCTCCGCCCGGGTACACCGGGCGCTGCGCGGTCTCGGGCATGCGCCCCCCCAGAAAATCCTGCACGGTCGGGAGGCGCAAGGGTTTGCCTTCCTCGGGGGGGCGCGAGGCCAAAAGTCCGCGGGTATAGGGCTGTTGCGGGCGGTTTAGCAGGGCCTCGAGGGAGCCTGATTCCACCACCTCGCCCTGGCGGAGCACCACCACCCGGTCGGCTACCTCTGCCACGGCATCCCAGTCATGGCTAATGAAGAGCATGGCCATGCCGCGTTCGCGCTGCAGCACTCGGAGCAGAGCCAAAATCTCAAAAGCCACTTGGTGGTCAAGGGCCGTGGTGGGTTCGTCGCAAATAAGAAGCTGCGGATCCATGGCAATAGCCATGGCAATCATTACGCGCTGGCGCTGTCCCCCCGAAAGCTGGTGCGGATACTTGCGCATAACCTCTTCGGGGTCAGACAACTGCACTCTTCGAAGCTCTGACAATGCCCGGTCCCGCGCCGCAGGCCTGCTCAGGCCCAAGGCCGACTCCGCCGCTTCGGCAACCTGCCGGCCCACGCGCATCGTTGGATTAAGGGCCGACATCGGCTCCTGAAAAACCATGGCTTTGGCGCTTAAGCTGTCGCTGCATTCTTGCCAGACGGCCTCTAAGCCGGGGGGAAGCAAGCCCATTAAGGCCAGGGCCGTGAGGGACTTACCCGAGCCTGACTCGCCGACAAGAGCGAGGCACTCGCCCGCATTCAGGTCGAGGTCTAAGCCCTGAAGCAGGATTTTGGTTCCGCTTTGAACCCGCAGATTAACTCCCCTAAACTTGTTCATTTCCAGGCATACTCATGGGCAAGAGCCCTGAAGGTCAGGGACTCCGAAGAGCCCTCGATGCGATCGCCCTCTTGACGGCCAAGGCGCAGGACCACACGCCGAGTTTCGGGGAATGCAATTATCCATTGGCCAAGGTGACCCCGCATAGAGAGGTAGGGGCGGTCTGGACCAGCCCCACTGGGGTCAGGGGCTGAGCCAAGCCAAAAACTCTGGCCATAAAACGAGGCCGTGCGCGGTGAAGAAGCAAGCGAAATCCAGGCGCTGTCGAGCAGGGACTCCCCGTTCCACCGGCCGTGCTGCACGAGCAGCTGCCCCAGGCGCCCATAGTCTCTGGCGGTGGCATTAAAGCAGCAAAAAGCCAAAGCCTCGCCTTGAGCGTCTACGTGCCAGCTCGCGTCGGATTCCGCGCCCAAGGGCCCCCAAAGCATGCGAGAAGCATAGTCCTGGAGGGGCTCTCCCACTGCCCGCTCCAGGCAAACGCTTAAAAGCGTAGTAGTGGCCGACTGGTACTCGTACCTAAGCCCGACCGAATCCCCAACCTCTCGCTCCAAAATCAAGGCCAACTGGTCGTCGCCGTAGTAGAGCTTGGCCGTCTCTCCAAAGGGGTCATAGTAGTTCTCCGTCCAATCGAGGTCGGCATGCATGGAACTTAAATCGCGCAGGGTCAATCGCTCTGCTCCGGGACCGTGCAGCTCTGGAATGTAGTCTTTTGCCTTGGCCTCCCAGCTTGGAATCTTGCCTTCTTGCAGGGCTATCTGCACCAGCATCGTCACCATGGACTTCGCCATTGAAAACGAATTGGCGCGCGATTCGCGGTTAAAGTCCGCATAATAGGCCTCATGGCGAAGGCTGTCGCGGTCAAAAACAAGCAGGGCACCGGTCTGGCTTGCTTCGAGCAACTGCTGGGTTGCTGCACTGGGGGCCATGGTCGCGGTCAAAGCAAGGGGCCAAGGCTGAGGACTCGTCGAGGCCGCAACAGGTTTGGTGTCAAAATAAGCCGCGTCAAAAGGATCCGAGGTGGTTCGCCCCTGCCAATACGTGGCATAAACCCCCTTGATGAGGTAGCTGTACCAAGAAGAATAGAATAAAATTCCAAGCAGGGCAAGGGCAAGACTTAGCGAAATAATGCGTTTCATAGTCTGCAAGTTAGGAGTAACTATGCGCCAAGCAAACGGTCGACAGCCGTATCGGCAAGGTCCACCTCAAAAAGTCGGGCAAAATGACCGGCAACCAGTGCCTTTACCTCAGACTCATCCACGCGCCGCCCCAGCTCGCGCTGCAGCGAAGTGACGGCCTTATCCTTGATTCCGCAAGGAATAATGTACTCAAAATAACGCAGGTCCGTATTAAGGTTAAAAGCCCAACCGTGCATGGTTACCCACCGCGAGGCGCGCACTCCCATCGCGCAGATTTTGCGAGCAAAGGGGCTTCCCACATCAAGCCAAACGCCGGTCTCGCCCGGACTTCGGTCGCCCTTAAGGCCATAATCCGCAAGGGTTGCAATAATGACTTCTTCGAGGGTGCGCAGGTAACGATGTATGTCGGTAAAGTACTCGTCGAGGTCTAAAATTGGGTAGCCGACCAACTGACCCGGCCCGTGGTAAGTAATGTCACCCCCTCGATTGGTGCGAAAAAACTCCGCATTGATGGCTTTTAAGCGCTCGTCGTCGGCCAAAAGATTGCCCAAGTCGCCGCTCTTGCCCATGGTGTACACGTGCGGATGCTCCACAAAAAGAAGGGTGTCGCACGTTGCGATCCGCTCCGCTTCGGGCAGCTTGCGGTTTGCGGACTTCTGCTCCACGACCTCGGTAAAGAGGGCTTCTTGAAAGTCCCAGGCCCGCTGGTAGGACCAGGTTCCAAGGTCGACAAAGCGAACGCTGCGTCGGCTCATGCCTTAGCCAAGGCCTCCTTAAGGTCGTCGATGACCTTGATGTCCATAATATCTACGCCATTGCGCAGTCCGAGGACGTAGCTCACCCAGTCGCCCAGGGCCACCAAATCCAAAACTTGCTCCAGGGCAGAAGCTCCCTGAGCGTGAAGCGCAATAGCACTGTTCCCACGGGCTCGGATGGCGGGGGCATTTAGCTCCATTCGCATGCGGTTGCGCGGAGCGTCTGCGGTCGAGTGCAGAAAAACCGCGCAAAACTGCGCACCGCCGCCTGCCCAACCCACCATTTCGTTGTGGTTCATCTCGGGAACCTCCGCATCCCATGCGGGCATTTTGCTGTTCTCGTTGAGCTGCTGGCGCCAGCGCGCAGCAACGCCAGCCATTCCCGAAGCCGCATAAACCGCCACCGTCTTGCCCTCTAATGCGTCTGAAGTCAACTCGGCCTGGGCCAAGTGCTCGCCGCGGCGTGCCTCAAGGCTAAGGACTGCCTGAGCTGCCTGAGCCTTCCAGTTGGCTGGGGTACCGACTCCCGCCAGGTCAAGATGGGCCAAAATTTGAATGAGGGCATATCCAAACATCGAGCGCGGAGGGCTTCCGCCCGGTACCACACTATGATTCCAACCCAGTTTCTCGGCGCGCTGTTTAAGTTCACCGCCGCTGGTAATGGCCGTCACCATGCAACCGGCCGCAATGGCCTGGTCAAGGGCATTAAGCGTTTCTTCGGTATTGCCGCTGTAGCTGCAGGCCACAACCAGCGTACTCGGACCAATCCAATGGGGTAAGGAATAGCCCTTATTCACCAGCACAGGAACCCGAGCCGTGGCCGAGCAGAGGTCTGCCGCAATGGTTCCGCCGATTCCGCTGCCGCCGAGGCCAGTGACTACCACCTGGTGTACGGGGCGCGCCAAAGGTGACCAAACCTTGCCGACACCTTCGGCAATAATCAGTGAATCAGCAATATGCTTTGGAAAGTTTTGAATCAACTGGAGCATCATGGGCTTGGAATTATTCCCCTAAAAGTACGACCTTCGAATCGCTATGGCAGTACCTTATTCTTGGCATTTTGCTCCTTTTTTGTCGCTGTCGGCCGACCAGCTCCACCGCATTCTGAGCCTGCGGGCCGAAGTCTTTGTATTGGAACAAAACTGCGCCTACGTCGACCCCGACGCCAAAGACCGAGGCTGCTACCACCTTTGGGCCGAAGACTCCCAGGGACAGGTCGCCGCAGTCGCCCGATTGCTTGCCCCTGGCGCATCCTACCCAGAACCCAGCATTGGCCGGGTGGCCACGAGCCCAAAGCACCGCGGCATCGGCTTGGGCCGCGAACTAATGAAGCGCGTACTGATTGAAGCAGAACGCCTTTACCCGGGCGAGGAATTGGTAATTAGCGCACAATGCTACCTCGAAGGCTTTTATGCGGACTTTGCCTTCGTCCCCGAGGGCGAAGCCTACGAAGAAGACGGGATTCCGCACCTTCAAATGCGAAGGCCTGGCGGGCTCTAAGCGTCGTAGCTGACCACTAGTCGCTCGCTGCGCGGCATGGCCTGGCAGGTAAGCACATAGCCCTCCGCAACCTCATCGTCGGTCAAGGAGTAGTTCATGGCCATCTCCACCGTGCCTTCGATCACCTTGGCGCGGCAGGTGCAGCAAACCGCTCCCTTGCAGGCATAGGGCACGTCGGCCCCCGCATCGAGGGCGGCATCGAGCAAAAATTCTTTGGACGACTGCGTAAAGTGCGTCTCTTCTCCGTCGAGTATGACCGTTACGCTGGCATCGCCACCGGCTTTTTTTGCGGCGGACTTTGGAGCCTCTGCTGCCGGTACCGACGAAGTAAAAAGTTCAAAATGAATGCGGTCTTGAGGAACACCCGCGGCCTTCAGCACGTCACTCGCGGCGTGAATCATGGGTTCTGGGCCGCATAAAAAGTAGGAGTCCGCCGAAGCCACCGTCGGAATGTGCTCCATAAAGTAGCGAATGCGGTCTGCATCGAGTCGGCCAAAAAGAGCGTCGCTGCCTTGGTCCTCGCGGCTCAACACGTGGTGCACTTCGAAGCGTCCCATGAAGCGGTCCTTGAGGTCTTCAAGGTCGTTTTTAAACAGGATGCTGGCGGTTTTTCGGTTGCCATAAAACAGAAGGAATTCCGACTCTGGTTCGCGTTGAAGGGCCGTTTTAATGATGGAAAGCACCGGCGTGATTCCGGATCCTGCGGCAAAGCCCACATAGCGCCTGCGCTTGGAGGGGTCGGTCTCGAGCACAAAGTTGCCCATGGGATTCATTACGTCGAGCCGGTCGCCCGCCTTGAGGTGGCAGTTGGCCCAGGTGGAGAAGATTCCGCCCTCGACCTGCTTGATGGCCACGCTCAGCTCCCCAGACAGGGGGCTGGAGCAGAGCGAGTAGGAGCGGCGAACTTCGGCCCCATCTATGGTTGCGCGCAGGGTGAGGTACTGGCCAGGGATGTAGCGAAAGGCGTCGGAGTCCGGCTGGTTGAAGGTCAGCACTACGGCGTCGATGGCCTCTGGGCGCACCTCCTTTAGGGCAAGGGAGTGAAACTTTGGCTTAAGGCCTTTTTGGTCGGCTTTGGTAGCCAACAGTCCCTCGTTGGGCGACAACGGGGCGGAATTTTTAAACCATTTAAACTTAGTCATGTACAAATCTAGTTGTGATAAGCGAACCAGCGCAGCCACATTTTGTTCTAAACGCAGTAATTTGCAGAAGAATTTACCAAAAAAATTCAATACCATGGCCCCAACTATTGACATAGAAGCTCGCTTCCTCGACTACGTCACCGCCGAAAACAAGGTAGAGGCCAAGGATTGGATGCCCGAAGGCTACCGCAAAACCTTGGTTCGACAGATTAGCCAACATGCTCACTCCGAGATTGTTGGAATGCTTCCTGAGGCGAATTGGATTACCCGTGCGCCTTCGCTGCGCTCGAAGTTGATTCTGCTTGCCAAGGTGCAGGACGAGGCTGGCCACGGTCTTTATTTGTATTCTGCCGCAGAAACACTCGGAACCTCCAGGGACGAAATGATTGCCGACCTGCACTCGGGCAAGGCGAAGTATTCGAGTATTTTTAATTATCCGACGCTGAGTTGGGCCGACATGGGCGCCATTGGTTGGCTGGTGGACGGTGCGGCTATTCAGAATCAGGTGATGCTTTGCCGTGCGTCCTATGGGCCCTACAGCCGGGCTATGGTGCGGATTTGTAAGGAGGAGAGTTTTCACCAACGCCAGGGTTATGAGATTATGCTGCATTTGGCCAAAGGAAGTCAGGAGCAGAAAGACATGGCGCAGGATGCGCTCAATCGCTGGTGGTGGCCTTCGTTGATGATGTTTGGTCCGAGCGACGATAACAGTCCTAATTCTGCGCAGAGCATGGCGTGGCGGATTAAGCGAAAGTCGAACGACGAGTTGCGCCAAGAGTTTGTGGATAAGACGGTTCCGCAGGCGAAGTTTCTTGGGCTTTCGATTCCCGATGCCGATTTGAGGTGGAATGAGGCTTTGGGCCAGCATGATTTTGGGTCGATTGATTGGAATGAGTTTTTTGCGGTGGTGGCCGGTAACGGCCCGTGCAACAGCGAGCGCATTGAGGCTCGCCGAAAGGCCCACGCCGAAGGCGCCTGGGTGCGCGAGGCCGCCTCGGCCTATGCCGCCAAGCAGTCAGGCCGCCGCAGTCATGACAGTACGACAAAACCCCAAGCAGCATGAGCGCGCCAGACCAATGGCCCCTCTGGGAAGTATTCGTGCGTTCTAGGAATGGTCTATCCCATAAGCACTTCGGAAGCCTGCATGCGCCCGACGCAGACATGGCGCTTAAAAACGCGCGCGACGTCTACACCCGGCGGAGCGAGGGCACGAGCATTTGGGTAGTGCAGTCAAGCAATATTGTAGCCTCTGCGCCCGACGCCAAAGAAGTGCTTTTTACGCCCTCTGACGACAAGGTTTACCGCCACCCCACCTTCTATCAGATACCCGATGAAGTGGGACACATGTGACCCTTCGGAGCAATATCTGCTTCACCTGGGCGACGACGCATTAGTTCTTGGCCATCGACTTAGTGAATGGTGCGGTCACGGACCCATCCTCGAAGAAGACATTGCCCTGAGCAACCTAGCCCTTGACCTGGTTGGCCTTGCCCGGCAGTACTACCAACTGGCAGCCAAGCGCATAGGAGCCGGCACGACCGAAGACCAATTGGCCTACTGGCGCGGCGAGCGCGACTTCAAAAACCACGTTCTGGTCGAGCAGCCCAACGGCGACTTCGCCGACACTATGGCTCGGCAGTTCCTTTTTGACGCCTTTCACCTGCTTCAGCTCGAGGCCATAGAGCAATCCAACGATGCAGAACTAGCCGCCATTGCAAGAAAGGCCCTCAAAGAAACGACCTACCATGCGCAGCACAGCGCTGAGTGGATTGTGCGCATGGGTGACGGAACCGACGAGAGCCATAGGCGCATTAGTTCGGCCCTACTCCGTATTTGGCCCTTTACCGGCGAGTTCTTTCTGCCCGCAGAAGTAGACCGCCTTGCCGCAGCACGGGGACTAGGTCCCGACGTACAATCCCTTCGTGAACCATGGCTTGAACTGGTCCGCGAAGTCATTGCCAAGGCCCAACTTAGCTTGCCCGTCATGCCCCAAAAACTCCTGCGCGGCAAGTCAGGAATTCACAGTGAATCCCTCGGATTCCTGCTCGCCGAAATGCAGAGCCTGCCAAGAGCCTACCCCGACGCCCAGTGGTAAGCGCAGACGACCTTAGAAAGCGCCTCCACCTAGTACCCGACCCTGAAGTTCCGGCGTTGTCGGTTCTCGATCTGGGCATTGTACGCGATCTGCGCATGATGCCTGACGGATGCGAGGTCGACCTGAGCCCAACCTACACGGGATGCCCCGCCACCGAAGTCATCGAACGCGACGTGCGCGAAGCCCTCGAGGAACTCGTTGGACAGGGAAATGTGCGCATCAAAACGGTTCTTGACCCTCCCTGGACTTCAGACTGGATCAGCGAAGAAGGCCTTCGCAAACTAGAGGCCTACGGCATCGCCCCTCCGCCCAAACGAAGCAGCGACAAGCGATCCCTACTAGGCCTCAGCATTCCCCTGAACTGCCCCAGGTGCCGAAGTTCCCAGACCGAACGCATTTCGGCCTTTGGGTCTACCGCCTGCAAGGCCATGCACCGCTGCAAGGATTGCCTGGAGCCGTTTGAGGCTTTTAAATGCATTTAAAACGAGAAACCCCAAGACACTAGGCCTTGGGGTTTTTCTTTGGTTTGGGGTGAAGCCTATTTTTTGTCTTCAAGGCAAAAATGGGGCACTCCGAATTCACAAACCAAAACATTTGTGATAAAGCGTGAGAACTAAATTGTTTCACGTATTTTCACGCAATGAACAAGCGCCTCGCTGTACTTATAATTGTGCTGTTTAGCAGCCGCCTATGGGGGCAGTTCATACAAAATGAAAGCCCAATGGACGGCATTGCCTTTTTGGTCCACCGCGGGAGCGTTCTGCAAGTAGACTTCAAACTTGGCCTAATTTCCCGCCTCAATTCCTCGGGTTGGGCTATTACCGACAGCTTTGAGCACCTGCCCGACCCCATGAGCAACCTCATGCACCGCGGGCCGGTAGTCAACCAAAGTCCCGATACCACCGTCATAAGCTTTAACGCATCTGGATTAATCTATGCCTTTACACGCGCCGGGCGCCTTAAACGGCTTGACCAGGCCTTTTACTCGGGCTACAACAACGGCGCCATTCGCTACTTCGACGGCCAGCGAATTTGGAGGCTGGGGGGCACTGGGTTTTGGCAGGTCCACGACCTTGCCCTTTATTTCGATCCGGAATTGCGCGAATGGGAACGTATGCCCATGGAACCTGGCATTGTCGGCGGCTTCGGTGGCGTACTTTTTAGTGCTGCCGCGCACCAAGCCAAAGACAGGGGTCAGCTGATTGCATTAGTTAGTTTAGGCATAACCATTAAGCAATCGAAACCCATACTGCACGCCTACGAAATTGACCTGATCAACAGACGCTATGAACTGCTTGGGGTAAGTGCCCAAAACATGCAAGGTCCAGACGTCCGTGACCTTAGAGCCTTTGCCCACTACAACCAATGGAATATAATCGTCCACGACCAATCGCTCTACCTCTCGGACCTTTTGGCAAACAGCCTGTACCGCACCAACGTAAAAAGCAGCACAGTCTGCGCATTTAATGGTGCGCAGGGACTACTCCTGAGCCCTCAGGGAGTCCACTCCATAACCTCGGCCAGCACCCTAGGCAACAGCAGCTACAGCACTAGCTTTGAACCCTGGTCCGCCTTTGTGGGCAGCCGTAAACCAGTGAAAATTGGGGTGATCTACGAGGAATCTTGGCTGTCGAACGTCCGATTGTATTGGAAGGCCATTGCCGCATTGCTTCTGCTGGTCGCCGGGTTGATCTATCTAATGCTCCGCTACAGGCAGTCAATCCCAAAGCGGGAACTGGACTATGCCAAAGCCCTAAGCCCCCTGGCCAAAATTACCCTTAAGTACCTTTTGGTCCAGCCGACAGAAAGCCTCGTAAGCTCCGAGGAGCTCAATCAAGTACTCGGCATTCAAGACAAGGCTTGGGACAACCAGCGCAAGATTCGCAGCACCATTTTATCTGAAATCGAAGAAAAGGGCATGCATTTCTTGGGCGTACCTTCGTTTGTAGAGCGGGTCACTGACCAAGAAGATCGCCGCATTCGCCGCTACCGCCTAAAACCCGAACTTCGCGAAGACTTAGCCCCCATTCTGAAGTATGTATAAGTATTTAACCATTGATGCTCAAGGATCCGTCCTTCGGATCGCGCTGAACCGACCCGAAGTGTTTAATGCCTTTCACCGCGGGATGGCCCTGGAGCTGCAGCAAGCACTTTTTGAGGCAGGCCAAAGCACCCAACTGCGCGCCATACTGCTCACGGGCGAAGGCAGGGCCTTTTGCAGCGGGCAGGACCTCTCTGAAGCCATTGATCCTCAAGGGCCGGGCCTTGACCGAATCCTAAGCGAACACTTCAACCCTCTAATCCTGCAAATTCGCGCCCTGCGCAAACCCGTAGTCGTAGCTGTCAACGGGGTCGCCGCCGGGGCGGGGGCCAACCTGGCCCTAGCGGGCGACATTGTGCTTGCCGCAAAGTCCGCTAAATTCATTCAAGCCTTTAGCAAAATTGGCCTGGTTCCCGACAGCGGCGGAACCTTTACCCTCCCGCGTTTGGTTGGATTCGCCAAGGCCAGCGCATGGATGATGCTCGCCGAATCCGTGACGGCAGAAGAAGCAGAGCGCCATGGTCTTATCTACCGCGTGATCGAAGACGAAAGCCTAGCGAGCGAGGCCCTTGTCCTTGCCCAAAAGGTGGCCGCCATGCCGACCGAGGCCCTGGCCCTAACCAAAGAAGCCCTGAACGCATCGCTTTTTGCCGGACTCGAGGCCCAGCTTGAGGTCGAACGCCAACTGCAAATCCGCGCTGGTGCCAGCGCCGACTACCGCGAAGGCATTGCGGCATTTCTTGAGAAGCGGCCCCCTAACTTTAAAGGACAATGACAAGCCTGCTCTTCAACCAAAAAGCCATGGTGGTCGGCGCGGGCGCCATGGGATGCGGCATTGCACAAGTCTTGGCAGAGGCCGGCTGGCAGATTCTGCTCTACGACAGCCAGGATGCCTCCCTGGAACGCGGAATCCTGCGCATCAACGCCGTTTGGGACAGGCTCCTAGATAAGGGTACCATCTCGGCAGAGCAGCGTGCGGACTACGGCGCCCGAGTTAAGCCAAGCCTCGTGCTGCGCGAAGCCGCCGAGGTCAGCCTAGTCGTAGAGGCGATTTATGAAAGCCTTGATGCCAAGCGTGCGGTCTTTACCAGCCTTGACGACCTGGTGCGCAAAGACTGTATTCTGGCCACCAATACCTCGTCGCTCAGCGTTTCGTCCATTGCCGCGGGCGTCAAGCACCCTGAGCGCCTGATTGGCCTTCACTTCTTTAACCCCGCGCCGCTCATGCCTTTGGTCGAAATCGTCCCGGGAATCGCAACGGCACCCGAGGTGGTGCTGGCCTGCGCCCAAGCCGTCGCGCAATGGGGCAAGGTGGGCGTGGTCGCCCAAGACAGCCCCGGCTTCTTGGTGAACCGCATTGCTCGCCCCTTCTATGGCGAGGCCCTTCACCTGGTTGAAGAGGGCATGGCCGACATGGCCACGGTCGACTGGGCAATGACCGAACTGGGCGGATTCCGCATGGGGCCCTTTAGCCTCATGGACTTAATTGGCCACGACGTGAACTACGTAGTCACCGAAACCATTTGGAAGCAATTTTACTGTGATCCGCGCTTTCGCCCGAGCTTGAGCCAAAAAAGACTGCTCGAGGCCGGGTGGCTGGGCCGCAAGTCAGGCCGCGGATTCTACGACTACCGCAACGGGGCAAGCCTGCCCGAGCCCACCCGCGACGAAGCCCTTGGCCAGGCTATTGTCGACCGCGTGGTGGCCATGCTCATCAACGAGGCCGCAGACGCCGTCTACCGCGCAATCGGCAGCGAGTCTGACGTCGAAACCGCCATGCTCAAGGGCGTCAACTACCCCAAGGGACTTCTGGCCTGGGGCCGCGAATGGGGATGGACCAAGGTGCGCGACCAAATTGAAGCCCTAAGGGAGCGCACTGGCGACCCTCGGTACCGCGTTTGTCCTTGGATCCACGACCAAATTTCTGCCGCATGAACTACCTACTCTCTGCCGTCGAACGAGTACGGAGTTGGACCGACGAAGAATACGGCCAAAACCTCGGAGTCTTTTTAGACGAGCAGCCCATGCTCTTCTCTTGGCTTCTGCGCCTTAGTGAAGAATTCGAAGACGACGTGCACGAGCAACTCGTGCGCAGCTCCATGGTGCTTCGAGAGGGGTTCCGCGGCATGGGACTCGCTATAGATACGATTTCTGACCTCGTAATCACGGACGTAACCACCGAAGTCGTCGAAGCATTTGAAGCGCTTGAAGCCCAGGAGGAGGCCCTAGACCTTGAACTTATCGAGAAGGTGGCTCGATCTCCCTTTGTGCACGCCGAGGTGCGCAACTTTTTGCACCAAGAACTTCGGTCTGGGCTGCCCAAGGGCTCTGCCGAGCAGCACAACCTGATGCTCGTTATTGACATTTTAATCGGCTGCTTCGAGGAGGCTGTCGAACAACCCGGAACCGCCGCGAAGGAATGACCGCCGCCGAAATTGTCGCCCAAATGATGCGCCACGATGCCTTCAGCACCTGGTTGGGAGTCGAGATTCTCGTCGCGGAGCCGGGGCACTGCCTCCTGCAGGCTAGGGTACGGCCCGAGGCGACCAACGGTTTTGGCATCGCGCACGGCGGAATCGCCTACAGCCTTGCCGACAGCGCACTTGCCTTCGCCAGCAACGGGCACGGCGTTCACGCCCTCTCTATTGAAACCAGCATCTCGCACCTCAAGCCGGCGTCTGCCCACGATCTTTTAGAGGTCGAAGCCATCGAGCAGCACCGCAGCAAAACTTTGGGTCGCTACGACGTGCGAGTCCGCTGCGAAGGCACCGACATAGCCCACTTTCGAGGAACCGTATTTTTTAAAGACAAGCCATGGACACCCGAAGCGCATTCTTAGTAGACGGCATACGAACCCCAATTGGCAGCCTTGGAGGCGGCCTTAGCACCGTCCGCGCCGACGATTTGGCGGCCCATGCCATTCGCGAATTAATCAAGCGCCATCCCGAGCTCGACTGGTCCGCCCTTGATGACGCCTACCTGGGCTGTGCCAACCAAGCGGGCGAAGACAACCGAAACGTGGCGCGCATGGCCACCCTGCTCGCGGGGCTTCCGCCAAGCGTACCGGCCGAGACCGTGAACCGACTCTGCGCAAGCGGACTCTCTGCGGTGATTCACGCAGCGCGCGCAGTTCAAGCCAACGAAGGCGACCTCCTACTGGCCGGTGGCGTGGAACATATGACCCGCGCGCCCTTTGCCCTGTCTAAGCCCTCTAAGGCCTTTGGCGGCGACAGCCAAATATTTGACAGCACCTTCGGCTGGCGCTTTGTCAATCCCGAAATGAGGCGGCTCTACGGCACCGACGCCATGGGCGAAACCGCCGAAAACCTCGCCGACCAGTACCAAATTTCGCGCGAAGACCAAGACGCCCTCGCCCTGCGCAGCCAGCAGCGCACCGCCGCTGCCCTGGCCCGAGGATTTTTTGCGGGCGAAATTGCTCCGGTATCGATTCCGCAGCGCAAAGGCGACCCCATTGTCTTCGCCCACGACGAATTCGCCAAGCCCGGTACGACCCTCGAGGGACTCGCGGGGCTTCGCCCCGCCTTCAGCCCTGCCTTCAGCCTCAAAGGAACCGTCACCGCCGGCAACGCCTCAGGCCTCAATGATGGCGCTGCTGCGCTGCTCATCGCCTCAGAACCTGGCCTTCGTCAGCACCAACTTAAGCCCCTTGCTCGCATCGTCTCGAGCGGCGTAGCGGGCGTTGAGCCCCGCATTATGGGCATCGGGCCCGTGCCCGCCACCCAGCTGGCCCTCAAGCGCGCCGGACTCACCTTGGCCGACATCGACCATATTGAACTCAACGAAGCCTTCGCCGCCCAAGCACTTGCGGTAACGCGCGCACTAGGCCTTGACGACCTCGATCCGCGCATCAACCCCAACGGCGGCGCCATATCACTGGGCCATCCCCTCGGAATGTCCGGTGCGCGCCTCGCCCTCACGGCCGCCCGTGCCCTGCACGAAACCCAAGGCCGCTATGCCTTAGTCACCATGTGCATCGGCGTTGGCCAAGGCTATGCCCTGGTTTTGGAACGGGCCTAAGGCCCCTACTAATAGTTTATTAACTGCTCTAAAGCAGCGCGAACCTTCTCTGCGCTCGGCAAATACGCTGCTTCAAGCACCTTGTTAAGCGGAATCGCCGGGGTATCCTCGGAGCCCAGCACCCGCACCGGAGCGTCGAGGGCGGTGAAGCATTCCTCTTGGATGCGGGCCGCAATGGATCGCGCAAAGGGCTGAACCGCAGGCTCTTCGGTGAGGACCAAAATGCGTCCGTGGGCGCGGGCTCGCTCAAAAACGAGGGCTTCGTCCCAGGGCGAAAGGCTGCGGAGGTCCAAAACCTCAACCGGCATGCCCAGGCAGGCCTCCAGAGCCCAATAAACACCGCGGCCATAGGTAACCACCAAGACCGAAGGCTCGCTGCTGGGCTCCTGCTCGCGAACGATCCGGCCCATGCCAATGGGAACCACATAATCCGAATCGGGTTCCACTGTTTTTGCCCCCTCGGTACCCTTGATTTTGGACCAATACAGGCCTTTGTGCTCCAACACCACGACGGGATTGGGGTCGGCAAAGGCCGCCTTAATTAGGCCCTTGAGGTCCGCCCCGTTGGAGGGATAGAGCACCTTGATGCCCCGAATCGCCGTGAGCACCGACTCCACGCTTGACGAATGGTAGGGTCCGCCGCTGCCGTAGGCACCAATGGGAACCCTCAAAACCATGTCGGCAGTCCACTTGCCGTTGCTGAGGTAGTGCGCGCGCGAAAGCTCCGTGAAAAGCTGGTTCAATCCCGGCCAGATGTAGTCGGCAAACTGCACCTCTACAATGGGTTTTAGGCCTACCGCAGCCATTCCGACTGTGCTCCCGACAATAAAAGCCTCCTGAATCGGAGTGTTGAACACGCGGTCGTCGCCAAACTGCTGGGCGAGGGTAGCAGCCTCGCGAAACACGCCCCCAAGTCGGCGCCCCACGTCTTGGCCGTAGAGTAGGGCTTCGGGGTGGGCTTCGAGAATTTCGCGCACCGCAAAGAGCGCACAATCCACCATGACCGTGGGCACTCGGCCAGCGGGTTCCCTCAAACCGCGCTCCTGGGTCACCACGGTCGGGGCCAATCGGTGCGTAAGCAAATCGCTAGGGCTGGGGTCCGGCGCCAGCAGAGCCCGCTCGTAATCCGCCTGCACGCGCGCTCGGGCCTCATCAACCAAGGCATCAAGCTCCGCGGGTTTGCGCCCGTCAGCCAGCAAAGCCGCCCGCAGCTTTGGGAAGGGGTCTTGAGCCCGCGCCTCGTCGAGGTCGTCGCGGTACCACTCCATGCGCACGCCCGAAGTGTGGTGGTTCAAAAGCGGAACCTTAGCATGAACCAAGACCGGTCCGCGCTTCTTTCGCATGCCGCGAAGCACGTCTTTTAAGGCAGAATAGCAGGCTGCGTAATCGGTTCCGTCAACCTGCACCACCTCAATACCCATAAAGCCCTGCGCAAACTGTGCTGCGTTGCTGGACCGTACCTCGTCGGCCTTGGCCGAAATATCCCAACCGTTGTCTTGAACCAAAACCAACAGGGGCAGCTGCTTGAGCGCCGCCATTTGAAGCGCTTCACTCACCTCTCCCTCGGTCATGGCCGCATCGCCTATCGAGCAAAGGGCAATGGGCCGGGCTCCGTTCCATTCTTTAGTCAGCCCCTGCTTCTCGCGGTACTGAATTCCCATGGCAGCCCCTGCGGCCGGAATCGCTTGCATTCCCGTCGCCGAGGACTGGTGCGGAATCTTAGGCTTGTCGGCATCGCGCAGCGAGGGGTGGCCGTAGTAGGTGCGTCCGCCTGAGAATGGATCGTCTCGCTTAGCCAGAAGCTGCAGCATAAGATCATAGGGGGTCATGCCAATGCCCAAAAGCATGGCGTCATCGCGGTAGTAGGGGTAAATGACGTCTGTGGGCTCTAACTGCAGCGCTACCGCCAGCTGAATCGCCTCGTGGCCGCGCGCCGTGGCGTGCACATAAGTGGCCGTAACCTCCTTATTGGCCTCATAAAGCTCCGTCATGGCCTTGGCGGTTGCCATCAATTCAAACGCATGCAGCGCGGACCCTTTCTTCATCATGCTACCTGCCAGACAGCAGGATACGAATTCGGCTTTGAGCCTCCTCGGTGCGCACCAACCGGCCAGAAATGGCTGCCCGTTCCACGAGCAGCTCGCCCCAGTGTTCGGTTCCCTGCCACAGTGACTGCTTGAGGGCTACGGTAGCCTCGACCGACTGGCTAGCGAGGCGCTCTGCTAGGGCATCCACTGCGGCGTCCAGGGCGACTGCGTCGTCCACCACTTGGGCGTAAAGCCCGTGCTGCTGGGCCCAGGCGGCGCTGCGGAACTCCGTGGCGTCAATGGCCAATTGGCTCATGGCGCTGAGGCCCATTTTGCGCTCCACCGCGGGTCCGACCACAAAGGGCCCAATGCCCACCGCAAGCTCGCTCAATTTGACTGCGGCATGCTGGGTCGCAATGCAGTAGTCTACGGCGCAGGCGAGCCCGACACCGCCGCCCACGGCCTTGCCCTGCACACGACCCACTACAAACTTCGGAACCGTCCGAATCGCGTTAATCACGCGCGCAAAGCCGCTAAAAAAAGCCAAGCCCTGGGCCTCGGTGCGTATGCTGGCGAGCTCGGCAAAGCTGGCTCCACCACAAAAGACGCGGTCGCCGCCGCTGCGCAGCACGATGACGTGCACTGCGGGGTTCTGGCCCTCGTCGTGGATGGCCTTGGTCAGGTCGGCCAGCACCGCGCTGGGTAACGAGTTGCTCTGCGGATGAAAAAATTCAATGTGGCTTACGGTTCCGCGGCGCTCGACGCGCACGTAGCCTTCGGTAGGGTTTACTATCATTGCTGGTTCCGTTTTTTTACCATGGTCAAAATCGTGGCGACCGCGACCACTTCGGCCTTTTCGTCAACCACTTCCACATAATACTTCACAATGCCCTTGGCGATGTCCTCGGGGCTTCGCCTCTCTTGGTCGATCTTCTCCTGAACCGTGAGCTTCACCTGAATCGTAGAACCCGGATACACGGGTTTGGTGAAGCGGCAGGTGTCGATTCCGTAGTTCAGCAGCACGGGCCCTTTGGGCGGATCCACAAACAAACCCGCCGCACGACTTAAGATGAAGTATCCGTGGGCCACGCGGCCCGTGAAAATCGTGCCCTCGAGGCTGTTCGCGTCCATGTGGGCGTAGAACTTGTCGCCGCTGAGCTCCGCAAAGTCCTCAATGTCTTGCAGCGTGACCGTGTGGGTTGCGGTCGTGACGGTGTCTCCGATGCGCAGGTCTTCAAAATGTTGGCGAAACAGGTGCGGATTCGCCTCCGGACGGTCCGCGCCCGGGTAGTAGCGCTCGGCCACATGGCTGAGCACGTTGGGGTGGCCTTGAACCGCCACGCGCTGCAGGTAGTGCATCACGCCGCGGATTCCGCCCATCTCTTCGCCGTCGCCGGCGCGTCCGGGTCCGCCGTGGGTCAAAAGGGGCATCGGCGAACCGTGGCCCGTGCTCTCCTTGGCCGACGCAGCGTCCAGCACCAGCACACGCCCGTGGCTGTAGCCCGCTTCGAGCACAAATTCCTTGGCCGCGTTTTTGTCGGCCGTCACAATGGACGAAACAAGCGATCCGCCGCCCATCGCGGCAATCTGTGCTGCCTCGGCCACGTCGCGATAGGGCATCAAGGTCGCAACGGGGCCAAAGGCCTCAATGCGATGGGCCGCATTCGCCTCGAGCGGACGCGCACAGCGCATCAGCAGGGGTTGGTAATACGCGCCGTCTGAACCGCCGTCCACCGAGCCGTAGACGACTTCGTTTTCACCCGCAAGCACCTGAGCCGCCTCGCGCACGCGCTCAGCCTGCAGGGTGGTCGCCAAGGGACCCATGCGTACGCCCTCCTGGGCGGGGTCCCCTACCCGGACTACCGCAAGGCGCTGTGCCACACCCGTCTGCACGGCCTCGAGCTGGCCCTCGGGAACAATGATCCGGCGCACTGCAGTACACTTTTGGCCAGCCTTGATGGTCATTTCTTTGGCGACCTCCTTGATAAAAAGATCAAACTCGGGGGTTCCAGCAACGGCGTCGGGGCCAAGCACGGTCGCATTTAAAGAGTCCGCCTCTAGGTTAAAGGGCACGCCAAGTTCGCTGAAGCGGCCCGTCGCCTTGAGGCGGTAGCCGGTCGCGTAGGATCCCGTGAAGGTCACCACATCCTGACGCTGCACAGCATCCAATAGACCATGTCCTCTGCCAACCAAAAGCTGAAGCGCCCCCTCCGGAAGAATTCCGCTGGCGATGATGTCGCGCACAACGCGCTCGGTCAAGAAGCTCGTGAATTCTGACGGCTTGACCACCGCTGGAACGCCCGCCAGAAGGTTTACTGCAATCTTCTCTAGCATTCCCCATACCGGGAAGTTAAAAGCGTTTATATGAACCGCAACACCCCGCTTAGGGAGCATTATATGCTGTCCACCGAAGGTTCCGCCCTTAGAAAGCTTGACTAGGCTACCCTCGACGTGGTAGGGAAGGTCGGCGAACTCCCGTCGCAAGGAGGCGTAGGTATACAGGTTACCAACGCCACCCTCGATGTCAATCCACGAGTCCACACGGGTGGCGCCGGTCGCGTAGCTGACGGCGTAGTAGTCCTCCTTGCGCTCCTGCAAATGCATGGCCAGTGCCTTGAGCATCAGGCCCCGCTGAGGGAAGGCCATTGCCCTTAGCGCGGAGCCGCCCACGCGGCGGCCGTAGTCCAGCACCTCGGCGAAATCCATGCCCAAACTCGAAACGCTGCCCAACTCCTGGCCTGTGACGGCGTGGACTGCAACATACTCGGAATCAATGCCCGGAGTCCACGTACCAAGCACGTAGTTTTCAAACTTATTCATGACTTCATGTCGCTATGGGGCAAAGATAGTTGCAAAAAAAAGGCCGCCCCTTTCGGAGCGGCCTCTATCATCCCTTGCGGGAGTCTTTTACTTCTGAACGCTGACGCGCATCGTGCGGCTGCCTTCTTCTGAGGTCATACGCACCATGTACACTCCGTTGGCGAAGTTGCTTAGGTCGATTGAAAGCGTATCAACACCCTCGCTCCACTTAGCAACCGTCAGCACCTTGCCCTGTAGGTCAAGAACGCTAACCTCTACCTCCGTAGCGGCATCCATACGAGCCAAGTTGAACTGGCCGCGTGTTGGGTTCGGGAACAAGCTCACGTTCTGCAGCGACTCGCCTAGGCCGGCCGCGCAATCCGTACACTTACCAAAACACACTGGGCTCATCGTGCTGTCGCCGTAGGCAAACGTCGCGCCGCGGTTCATGGTGGTTGGAACCACACAAGCCGATGGAACACTCTCGTCAGCTCCCCAAGCGTTGCCGTTGATGAACTTGTACTGAATGCTGCTGTTTGCAGGCACCGTGAAGGTCACCTCATAGATACCGTC